>JBILAG010000007.1:0-42622 GCA_044354345.1 Ilumatobacteraceae bacterium
GCGCAATGACAAAGTTTGTTTGTCTAAATAGTTTCTTTGGTTCGTCTGCGAAATTTGGTATCGCCTCATCAATAACTGTGATCCACTCTTCATTATTTGGTGTTCTGCCTACAACAACACGGGGAATAAGAAACTCATGCGGTTGATTGCTGTCGAATGGGATGCATCCAATAGCGATCGGACCAGAGTTCAGAATGTTCGTTGAGTTTTGATGGTCAATGGCTTGAAGTGATGTCAAAACATCACTTGGTTTGACATTTTTTGCGACACCTTGTGCAGCGACACCAAATTCGTCGTTTACAAATAGATAGCCATCATCTCTCGCGAATTCAGTTAGGTCTAATCTCTTATCTGTGAATTGTGAAACTAATTTTGTAACCGCGCGCATTTCAATTTCGTGTTGCGGTAAAAAGTTGAGTTAACCCGCCTGAAAGTTGCTCGTGTTTGACATCAGCAAACCCACTGCTTTCAAGCATTTGGGTAATTATCAAGGGTGTGGGTAAGTAAGCGACACTTCTTGGTAAATATTTATACGCGGCTCGATCTGAAAATATTCCGCCGATTAGAGGCACAATTTTGCCGAAATAGATTGAATTACCAAACCGCACAAATCGGCTTGTCGGAACGCCGACGTCTAGTAAAGCGATTCTTCCTCTGAATCTTGTGACTCTTGCGATCTCAGTAAAGAATGCTTGTAGATTTTCAAGATTTCTAAGCGCAAAGCCACAAGTGATTCCATCAACACTTGCATTCGGGAATGGTAATTTCTGGATATCAGCTTGACTTCTTGGAGATCCACTTTTATCAGCCTCCAGCATTCCTAGTGAGATATCAATCGAGAGAGGTATTAAGCCGTTTTGTCGCAATTTGATACAAAGATCACCAGTGCCACTCGCCAGATCTAACACCCGAGAACCCGGAGGTAGTAATAAGGAATCAATTGTTCTTGTACGCCATTTTCGATCTAATCCAAAGGTCATTAGTCGATTGACGAAGTTATAGCGCGGGGCGATGGCATCGAACATTTCTTGCACCGCAACTACTTTTTCTGCCCCGTGCGGCAGGTCGTTACGATCCCACCTACGGTTGGCTTTGGATGACGATTTCATGCAATGCAGACTACGTCAAATCGATAGATACAGGGATGTCAATTGTGTCTCGCTGATCTGGCAAACTGTCAGAGAGGTTTTTTATGATTGATTTTTCTTTTTCACCAGAAGTTGAACAGGTTCGACTGAAGGTACGTGAATTTATGGACACTCGGGTTCGTCCAGATTGGGAGGCGACCGACGAGAAAGATCGCGCTGCAGTGGTCAGAACGATCGTTAAATTGCGTGGTGTCGCTCGCAAAGAATGGAATCTTTGGTTACCCCATATGCCCGTTGAATGGGGCGGCATGGGTCTTGGACCGACTGCGATGGCTGCAGTTTCGGCAGAAGCTGCCAAAGTAAGCATCGGGCCATTCGTGTTGAATGCACAAGCACCTGACGAGGGTAACCAACACACACTTTTGCATTGGGGTACAGACGAGCAAAAAGAGAAATACCTCCGACCTTTATGTGAAGGCACATCAAGAAGTTGCTTTGCGATGACCGAACCAGAAGTTGCTGGTAGTGATCCAACACTAATTAAGACCCATGCTTATCAAGATGGCGATGAGTGGGTTCTAAATGGTCATAAGTGGTTTATTTCGGGTGCACGCGGTGCAAAGTTCGCGTTATTGGTTGCACGAACTGAAGATGATCCAGACTTACCTCAGGCCGCGAATTCATGTTTCATCGTTGATATCCCGAGCGAGGGTTTCAATATTGTTCGTGATGTCGAGACAATGTCGGGTGGGCACAATCACTGCGAAATTGAAATCAAAGATTTACGAGTACCAGCTAAAAATATGCTGGGCGGACGTGGTCAAGGACACCTTCTGGGTCAGTACCGTCTCGGGCCAGCGCGTTTAGCTCACTGTATGCGGTGGATCGCTCAGGCTGAGATCGCACTTGACATGATGGTTGACCGAGCGCTTAATCGATATTCGCACGGTTCATTACTTGCTGAGAAGCAAGGCATCCAATGGTTGATTTCTGATTCTGCGATGGAGTTGTACCAATGCAAATTGATGGTTTTACACTCTGCTTACAAACTTGAAAATGGTCATTCATTTATCTCGGAGGTTTCAATGACCAAGCATTTCGTAGCAAATAGCTTGTGGAGAATTATTGACCGTGCAATACAAGTACACGGCGCACTCGGCTACTCAACTGATACACCGCTAGCGCATATGTTGCAACAAGCGCGTTGGAGTCGCTTCGCCGATGGTGCTGATGAGATTCACCAAATGCGAATCGCTCAACGCACCATATCGGCCTACAAGGATCACGGTTCAACTAAAACAGCTACAGGAGATTTGCCGTTATGAGTTCAGTTAAGCAACACATCACTTTTGGCGTTTTTATTCCCCAAGGTTGGAAGATGGAGTTGGTAAGTATTGCAGACCCGGTAGCTAAGTGGCAGAAAACAATTGAGGTGGCACAACTTGCCGAAAAACTTGGCTACGACTCAATTTGGGTTTACGACCATTTTCATAATGTGCCTCGACCAGCGCATGAGACAGTTTTTGAATGTTGGACAGTAATGGCTGCAATCAGTCAGTTGACAACGAGAATTCGGCTCGGCCAGATGGTTGGTTGCAATCTGTATCGCGAACCAAGTTTACTGGCAAAGATCACTTCAACTATTGACGTGATTTCAGGCGGTCGTCTTGATTGGGGTATTGGTGCCGGATGGTATGAAAATGAATGTCGTGGTTACGGCTTTGACTTTCCTGAGCCCAAAGTGCGAATTGCGATGTTGCGTGAGTGTGTTGAGATTGTTCGTTCAATGTGGACTAATGAAGAAACTACATACGATGGTAAGCACTACAAGATGGTTCGCGGTAATTGCGACCCTAAGCCATTACAAAAACCTCATCCACCAATCTGGATTGGTGGTGGTGGCGAGCAACTCACACTTCGCGTGGTCGCCCGGTATGCCGATTATTCGAATTTTGGTGGAACTCCGCAAGAGTTCGCACACAAAATTGAAGTTTTGAAGGGACATTGTTTAGCAGTTGGTCGTGACGAATCGGAGATTAAAAAAACATGGTCTCCCGATGTGTTCATTCGTCGTACCGAGAAAGAACTTAAAGCCGAGGGTTCACTTAGTTTGAGAGGCGATGCCTTTGATGCTTGGCAAAATACAAATCTGGTGGGAACAGTTGAACAGGTTTCAGAGAAGGTTCAAAAGTATATTGATTTAGGTTGTAGCGGTTTTATCCCGTGGTGCGCAGATTATCCAAGTACTGAGACAGTCGAACTATTCGCTGAAGTTATGAGCAATTTTCGATAGAGATATCTATTTGGAGATATCTGAGACCAAAACGCTTTTAGATGTAATACCTGAAAACAACTTCTGCAACGCAAGATGGTTTTTTGGCGTTCTCTACTTCAAATGTGGTTTCAAGGGTTACTTGAACACCTCCAGTGACGTCTTCAACTGAAATTAGTTTGACACCTGCGCGCAACTTTGCTCCAACTGGAACAGGGGATGGAAAACGAACTTTGTTGGTGCCATAGTTGACTCCCATTGATACACCTTCAAGGCTAAATATCTGAGGAAGAAAAACAGGTCCTAGCGACAAGGTGAGATACCCATGTGCAATTGGGCCGCCGAAAGGTCCCGCCTTAGCGCGCTCGACATCAATATGAATCCATTGATGATCGCCGGTCGCATCTGCAAAACGGTTCACTTGATCTTGTGTGACTGTCAAATAATCTGAATAGCCGAAATGGTTGCCGACCATTGATTTAAGTTCGTCGACACCTTTGATGATAAGTCTTGTCATGTTTAAAGTTTTGCAGATATTGCTCGTCAGGAACTAATCGGTGAGTAGTTGCTTTATCTAGCGATACCAGATTCGTTGATGAGATCTGCTCTGCGTGTGTAGTAGCAGCCCGCATAAAGCGATCTCGAAAATCAAACTTGTCGTACTGCCGCCGCTGATCTTGCGATAAAGGCTTAGTTGTCCACCCATTCGATTGGCGAGATCGCTTAGCGCCCAATAACGGAGAACAAAGGGCGAAAAGGCCGCTGCGACACCAAATTTATAACCAAGTTTGCGATCATTAGCCATCAATAACCCACCAAAAACGTGTAGCCCAACAACAGCTAATCCGACAACAAAACCAAACCAGTACCGGTCCCGAACATATCCGAGATAGTCATTTTTATCTACAACACTCATTAAGGCAAAAAACCCATTCAAGTAAAGCAACATCGTTGCGATCTGCAATGTTTGCGGTTGCATTCTGTCGAACCATTTACGCCAGTCAATGTTAAGCATCATCTAATTGTGGCAGATCTTGCGGTGAATCATCGGTAGCCTTCTGTCGTGCAGACGGCATTTATCTCCCTTGTTGGAAGACCCAATGTTGGTAAGTCAACGCTGCTGAATGCTTTAATCGGTAAGAAAATCAGCATTGTCTCGGATAAACCGCAGACCACGCGTACGAGAGTTCGCGGAATCGTAACAACTGATGACACGCAGTTGGTGTTCGTTGATACGCCGGGATTACACAAAGCAACTACCGCGCTTGGTGAACGTGTAAACGCCACCGCACTCGAGTCAATGCGCGATGTAGATGTCGTTTGTCTTGTGCTTGACGCTACTCAAACAGTTGGGACTGGCGACAAATGGGTTAGCGAGCAACTCGACGTCTCTAAGGCGATTATCGTTTTGAACAAGACAGATGCTGTGTCGTCGGCCAAGGTTTTAGCGCAGTTGTCTGCGGCGTCTTTGCTGGGTGCGGCTGAATATTTTCCAGTGTCTGCAAAAACTGGTGAAGGAGTTGAAGAGCTGTTGTTGGCATTGCGGCAGAGAGCCGTTGAGGGTGAAGCAATGTTTCCTAGTGAAATGGTGTCTGAGACTCCGCAGGCGCAATGGATCGCCGAACTCGTTCGTGAGCAACTTTTGGCAGTTACACGCGATGAGTTGCCGTATTCAATAGCCACGAGAGTTACAGAGTGGGAGTGGCCACGAGTGCGTTGTGAGATTGTCGTTGAACGCGAGAGCCAAAAAGGAATGGTCATCGGTAAGTCCGGACAGGTATTAAAAAAAGTCGGCATCGAAGTCCGCAAACAGATGCCTGACGGCGCATATCTTGAATTATTTGTAGTCGTAGATAAAGATTGGCAGCATCGCGCAGAACGAGTTGAGCGACTTGGTTATTAGTTTTACTATTTGCTAGCCGTTGCGATCGGCGAGTAATGAGATGTAGTCGTCGTAACTAACTGGGTCGCCCGGTTTGCTTAAATCGCCTCGACCACGCGGCACCGCAATTGAGACTCCATTAACACTAAATTTGGCCTGACCGATACCGGGTCGACTTGTGAATGTGAGTACCAATTGAGCAATAGCTAAACGCTGGTCTATTGGAGAAAGTCCGGCTAACAAGAAATTATTTGCGTCGATCAGCACGATACCTTTCGTGACATCAATTTTGGCCTGAAGTGATGTTGCGATTGCGCTTCGCAATCCCGAACCTGCGTCGCCCGAAGGTGGACCAGCGACTAGAGCAGTGAGAACTTGAGTTGTAGTTGCCGGACTTGCGATTTGAATTTTGGTCGCGACTAAACGATTCGCAATAATAAAATATAGATCAACTGTCTCATTTACAATTTCAGAGGGCTCACTTTGTGAATTGAATCCTGATCTATTCGTGTCTGGTTCAACTGGGAGTGTTGAGGATGTTGTCGTTGACGTGACGTTCAGTTCAAATGGAATATTGACATCTGGAATTTGAACAAACTCACTTGATTTTGGTACACCGCATGAACTGGTGAACATTAATATCGACACAGCAAATCCTGATCTTCGACCAAACTGAGTGCTCTGAATTTTTGTCTTTCTTGTCACAATAAATTCGCTTCGTTCGCTTCGGTTGGTAATTTTCTCGCAATTGAAACCATGAATCTTGCGCCCCCAGAGCTGCTCGTTTCAACCCAAGCTTTACCGTGTAAAGCACGTGCGTGTTCTTGGACTATTGCGAGCCCCAACCCGCTACCAGTGCTATTGCGTGATGATGTGCCGCGTGCAAACCGTTCAAAAATTCGGTCTCGCTCACTCTGTGCAACTCCGACGCCTTGATCTTCAATGCTGATGATCAGTTCACTTTGGTCACCAGTTACCAAAATTGCGGTAGCCCCGCCTGCGTGGTCGCGAGCATTTTCGAGAAGATTAAGTACTATTCGCTCGATTCTTCGTCGATCCAATACGGTTTCGTCACTTTTATCCAGAGTAGTTGTGAAATTCACTTCACTAAATCCATGCCGTGCTGCAACCTGTTGAACGAATTTTGCAAGATGAATTGTTTCTTCGCTGGTCGCTCCTGCACCTGCGTCGAGACGAGAAAGTTCGAGTAAATCTAGAACAGTGCGATCAAAACGGTGTACCTGAGTGGCGATTATGTCAAAAGCTTGTTGATTTCGTTCACTGAGCTCATCGCGGCGTGCCTGTAGTACCTCAATTGCGGCTGCAAGGGCAGTTACTGGTGATCTAAGTTCATGGCTGACATCGCTTGCAAATCTTGTCTCGCGTTGAATTCTTGATTGCACCGCGTCAACCATATTGTTAAACGAAGTCGCCAAGCGAGCGAGTTCTGGGTCAGTCTCATCGGCGAGTCGTATGTCGAGACCGCCTGACGCGATGTCGGTTGCGACAGAAGTTACTCGCCTAAGTGGGCGTAGCACACGATTGCTAATGCTCAGCCCAAGAAGACCGGCCGTAAGTGTGATCAATAAAACACCAAGAGTTAGCGTGTTGCGAATTGTTGACAGTGTTCGAGCAACATCATTCAGTGGAAATGCCTCGAAATATTGTGCATCAATCGCTTTGATATTTACGCCAACAGCCTCGTAGGGTTCTCCATCGAACAAGAATCGCTGTCGACCGGTAACACCTGACAAAGTCTTGGCAACGAATTGAGTCGGCATGTTTGATTGAGTGAATCGAAGTGGCTCTTGTGGATAAAAAGAATCAGATTCACCAAGATGTAAGACCGCATAACCTCCACGCTCACTACGAATATTTGACATCAAATCGCCAGCATCGCTAGAATTTAAAGAGATAACAGTTCGGACAAGTTGAGCATTGTTGAATGCCTGACGAGTCGCAAATTCTGTTCTTTGCTTAAGTAGGTATGTCCGGGTTGAAGCGTAAGTAACAATGCTCAGCGCAAGGGCCGCAGCAAAAGAAGCCAGACTGAAGTACAAAATCATTCGCCCGCGTAGGCCGCGCCAGTTGCGCAGACTTGCGCTTATCGATGCCCTCGAGATCACAAGCGGTGTGTTTGCATTCTGTGCCACGTCTTAATCATTGCGGACTGCAGTTAAACCCCCACCGACGGGAGTCAAGGGGGAGCATGACATCCCGCCGGTGTGTTGAGTAGATACTGCTGTCTTGATGTGACAAAACTCGTTCTAAAGTGTGCTTTTTATGTAACAATTTCAATTGTTGGGGCAGAATATGAGTCATGCAGCGCATCTTATTTATCGAAGATGACCACCACATTCGGGCAGCCTTAAAACTGGCTCTCGAAGATGAGGGTTACGAAATTATTGAGGCCGCCGATGGTTTGAAGGGTCTCTCGGCGTTTGACTCAACTTCGGTTGATTTAGTGTTACTTGACTTACGACTACCAGATCTGTCGGGTTTTGAAGTTTGTCGCTTGTTGCGTGCAAAAAGTCTGGTTCCGATAATCATTGTTACTGCTCAAACAGATACTCATGATTTGGTCGCTGGGTTAGAGGCTGGAGCTGACGATTATGTAACGAAGCCTGTTGTCGCTAAAGAACTTGCTGCACGTATCCGTGCGGCACTGCGCCGTACGAATTTGTTGTCAACAGCTGGTTCAACTATTGATCGATTTATGGTTGGTGACATTGAATTTAGACCGCACCAAGGAATAGTTCTCAAAAACGCGGTTGAACTACCACTAACTAAAACCGAATATCGATTGCTGCAGGTGTTTTTTGAAAATCAAAATAACGTTTTGTCACGCGATCAATTACTCGAAATAGTTTGGGGTTACGAATATCTCGGAGATAGTCGTTTAGTTGATGCACATATTCGACGACTCCGTGTCAAGATCGAGAATTCGCCAGATGATCCAAAAATTATTGTGACAGTTCGTGGGACCGGCTACAGATTACTTACTGCATAACTTAAAAACTCTTGAGCGCGAGTGTTACTTTTAGTGAATTCCATCGGTGGCAACATCGCAATAATTGTTTTGCCGTAGCCCTTCGTGACGAGTCTTGGGTCTAAAACTGCGACAACACCGATGTCGGTTTGGGTTCGAATTAGCCGACCTGAAGCTTGAGCAAGCTTGGTGGCAACAATCGGTATATCGATAGCGGTAAACGCCGATTTTCCATGGACTTCCCGCCGAGCACTCATTAGTGGGTCAGTCGGCACCGGAAATGGAAGTCGATCAATGATCACGAGGCTCAAAGTAGATCCAGGCACATCAACACCCTGAAAAAAACTTTGTGTTGCGAACAAACATGTTGATTCGCTTTCTGCGAATTTTCGTAAAAGTTCCATTTTTGGCAAATCATCCTGCTTTAGTATTTCAAAGTCAAGTCGGTCACTCAGATCGCTATATGCCGCGTTCAATCTGGCATAACTAGTGAACAACGCGAGCGTTCGCCCGCCAGCTGCAATTATCAACTGTTCAATTTCGGCATGAACTACTTTGTCTCGGTTTCCTTGCGCTGGATCAGGAAGATGCGCCGCGCAGTAGAGCAAAGCATTTCTTTCATAATCAAACGGACTCGCAACATTGTGGACGTCAAACTTTTCTGGTGGAAGGCCGATTCTTGCCGGCAAATTTGTAGGAATTGTGGCACTCGTCAATATGGCGGTTCGCTGTGACCAAACCGATTTGTAGAGTGCCGGTCCAACATCAAGTGGACGCATTTCAAGTGAGCACCTATCTGGGGTGCCGGACACGTATGCAACGTATCCCGCACGGTCTTGCAGCGCAAGATCTAAATCACCAATTAGACGGGTGCAGAGTGACTGCGCTCGAAGTTTGCGTTGTTTCGCCGAATCATCACTTGTGGTAATCGTTCTTAGAGACTCAAGCGCTTCGTTGACACGACCTCGTAATTCGTTGAGTATCTCTCTAGACTCGCCGTTAAGTGGTAACTCAACTCGTTGGTTAATTAATGGTGCAAGTTGGTCACGTAATCGACTCGCGCTTCTTGCGAAATTTCCTGAGATTACATCTTCGCGAATAATTGCACGCACTGATGAAGCAACACTGGTGATCCGACTCGGACTGATCGCTAAGCCAGAAGACTCACTAACGACATCTTCGAGTTCGTGCGCTTCGTCAAAAATAACAACATCATGTTCACCAATGATCGTTCCTTCGGCATTGATATCGAGTGCATAAAGCCATCCGTTAACAACGACAATGTCGGATGTTTGAGCGCGCGCGCGGGCTCGCTCAGCGAAACATGAGTCTCCTTGTGGGCAACGTGAAGCACCAGGGCATTCTTCACTCGTGACACTGACCATAGACCATGCCTGCCGCAGGGGTTGCCAGTCAAGTTCACCCTCGTCTCCGGTATCGGTAATACTTGACCACTCAACAAGTTTCTTTACTTCTGCTTTATTTTTGGGCGAGACATCATCGAGCTCTAATCGAGACTGCGAACGGTCGGCTAACTCGGCAATTCTTTGTTTGCATAAGTAATTGCTACGACCTTTCAAGACAGTCCAGGTGAGTGGATGGTCAAGAGTTTCATTTAGCGCACCAGCCAATAGTGGTAAATCATTTTGAGAGAGTTGATCTTGTAGAGCTTTGGTTACTGTTGAGACAACCACTCTGCGACCTGACTTAACTGCTGGAACAAGATAGCCAAGGGTTTTGCCGGTGCCAGTGCCTGCTTGCACAATTAGATGGCGATTGTCGCGCAGTGCTCGACCTACGAGCACAGCCATCTCATCTTGACCTTGACGCTCCTCTGAGTTTTTTATCGTGTGCGTAACCTCATGCAGAGCATTAAGTACTTCTTGGTCATCAGGATTATTTGGCATGCGTTCGTGATTAGTTGACGATTAGGGCAAGTGCCGCATCAAGTTCAATAGCGTCAAAGTCAGGCCATGGACGGTCAGTAAAATAGATTTTCGCATTAGAGATTTGCCAAAGAAGAAAGTTAGAAATCCGCGACTCTCCCGAAGTTCGAACCAAAACATCAACCGGTGGCAACGTGGTGTCGTAAAGATTTTTCGTGAGATTTTCTACATTCAGGGTTTCACCACTCTTCACCAATTTTTCAGCGGCACGTGTCAACTCGGCCCTCGACCCGTAATCAAATGCAACTGTCAAAACCATTCCTGTATTATTCGCGGTGTCTTGAATTGCTTTACGAATCGCACGCTGCACATAAACTGGGGTTTGAGAACCAGGCTCGTCAAATGGTCGTCCAATCCAGTTAACACGGATGTTGTTTTCGTTGAGTTCGGTGATCCGTCCGAAGAGTTTTTTGTGCAAACCGAGAATGTGTTTGACCTCTGCTCTAGGGCGAACCCAATTTTCGGTTGAAAAACCAAAAACGGTCAAATAATCAATATCACGCTTTGATGCCACACGAACGACATCAGACAATGTTTCTTCGCCCGCAGTGTGACCCGCAGTTCTCGGCAGACCACGTTTGCGTGCCCAACGGCCATTGCCGTCCATGATGCAGGCGACATGTACTGGCTTGCGAGTCACGCATAGAACGCTACTAACTAACAGAGTAGGTAAAAGGCCACTGCGAAATGATGAAAGCTTCGTTTCCACTATCATTTCAGTGTTGAAAGAGATGCGAGATAGAGATGAGTAAAGTTGTCATTATTGAATAGGTTCCGATCAAATCTAATTGCTTTACATGCCACCATTTTTTTAGTTTTTTCAACCGCTTACATTTTCGTCTTTTCAGCCAAAACTGACTTAAATGATTTTGATGCAAGATTTACAGCGTTAATGGCTGGTGATCAGATCCGAAATACTGAGAGAATCTTTTCGCTGAGAAGTGACTTTCTCTTTGGTTTAGGAAATATGCAGCAGGGATATTTGTGGAGATTCGACCCAGTTTCTTACATGGGAGTGACCTTCGGCAAGATATATAACCCCTACTTGGTGGCGCTTGTAATATCGGTTTTGTTATTTTTCTGTAGTTATGCGTTTTCGAGAAAATTTGGTGCTGCGAAACACGTATCAATCTTTGTTGCCTACTTAGTGCCAATAAGCACAATTTGGTCTCATGCGCATGGGTTAGTTGATAATCAAAATTATGCATTGGTGCCACAAACTGCATCTCTTTTATTATTCAGCATGTTGCTATTGATGTGTGTTGAAAATCTTGGATACGGCAGTATTCAATCGCATATTTTTTGGTCGTTTGCTTCATTTTTTATAGCGATTTACATGTGTGCCGTGTATACACAAACGCTAATTTTGACTTTCAGTTTGATCGGATCGGTATCTCTTGGTAGTTACATCAAACTGTTTGTCGATCGTCGGTACCAAGTCATACTTAAGCGAACATTGGCAGTTGCTTCGCTTTTGCTTGTTCTGTGGTTCGCTGGAGTAACTGACTATTTGAGTGGTTTTTACCGCAATACCGCAGTTACACAAAATGCACGAGAACAATTTATGCCATCGGCGCTGAGAGATTTAGGCAGTTTCATGTTTGACTCGTTTTTCCCGGCGAGTAATGGGCGAGTCACTCAGGTCGCTTGCTTATTAATAGCCCTTTTCATTATTCAAGGGGTTTTCCTAAAACGAAAACGCGACGCATTATATTTTTCCTTAGTTTCATCGTTCTCGTTTTTATTTGTTTATCGACTATGGCAACGGCAATGGGATTATGAATTGGGGCCCAGACATATTTACTTAGTGTGGTTTTTGGCTCCACTTTATGCAGCGGCAGTTTCGCAAATCACTATCAAGATTTTCACTTACATCAATTCATCGTTGAAGTCTCCGAAATTGGTGAGCGTCAAGAATTACTTGGCAAGAACAGTTGTCTATGTACCAATTACTGTTTTTCTGGTTGTTGCCTTGACATCAAGTGATGTAAGAAACATTGGAATTCAAAGTCGTTCGTTGACAGCATCATTGGATGATGCTGAAATTTTTCTAGCTGAGCAAATCGCTCTTCTGCCCAAAAGTCAATTCAACGGTCGTGTGATCGACGTTAAGGAAAGAACTGACTTTGAAGCGTTATTTTTCGCACGGATACCAGCATTAAATGACATATCGCATTTGGTCACACCGCTGTCTTTTGATTTCTATGAACATTATTTATTTGACCCCGAAACAACACAAATCAGAAATCACTACAAGTTTGCGACTAGAAATTCTGCTATCTACAGTCTTCTGGGTGTGAAATATTTGAGAATAGACTCGTTGAATTCGCTACAAGCTGATTTTGGCAGTGACAACTCGGAACCTCCACTTAAGTTTTCAACGAGCGATTTTTTAATACCTTTAAATAATACAAATCTTGGTAATTATTCTCCTACGAAGTCTTATGTCGCCGAATCATTAGACGAGACATTTGAGGCGATGGACCGTAGTGATTTTTCTCTCACGAATGATGTTGTTGTTTATGAACCGTTAATCAGTAATCTCGTCAAGGCGAGCGGTTCTAAACTCACGCTAAAGGGAGGCGACCTTCGAATAGAGGCGAGCTCTCCTGGAAAGTCCATGTTGATTCTTCCGCTTGAGTTCAGCAATTGCCTTGCATTTGAATCCAACGATCCAAAGTCTGGGTTTATTGATGCCTTTCGAGTTGACGGAATTTTGACCGGTTTACTCTTTGACGGTTACCTCGACGTCACAGCTGAACTCCGGTACGGAGTATTTACTAATACTGGTTGTCGACTGAAAGATCTAGACGACTATAAGACATTGACGAATCACTAATCATCATCTCTAGCAGCACAAAATAGTGAGTTCGGCTACCAGCATCAGAGTGTCTCGTTGTTTCTACGTGAGAGAATAGAACGATGCCGAATACAAAACGAAGTCAAACCGGCGAATTGTCGCATGTCCTCGTGTGTGCGGGCACCTTGGCTGAATGGCTGACTACAACTGCTGACCAATGGAAAGTTCAGATAGATGCCTTGGTGCGCGCAGTTAGTGGCGAAAATGTTCGTTACTTAACGATCTGTCCTTACAGCGGTGAAAATAGTGCGAATGATAAAGCAATCATCAGTCGCACCATTATTTCTTCGCAAGGTGGTTTGTTAACGGGTGATCGTGTTTCGATTATTTCTGCTGATGGTTTACTCGTTGTGATTGATACTTGTCCAGACGGGCAGCAACGATTCGTGAATGCAGTTGCGCAACTTGGCAACAATCAAATCATTGACGAGGCGAAACTTGCTGCAGCAATTGTTTCGCCAGCATCGGGTGAGCCAGATTTGACTTTGATTTTAGGTCCTCCAACAAAAATTCCGCAATCATTAGTTTGGGAACTCGCGTACAGCGAAATTGTTTTTTTAGATGTGCCTTGGCTGCACTGTGATGTTGAACATATACGGATGGCGATTAACGATTTTCAAAGACGCGACCGCAGGTTCGGCGGTATTGATTCGTGAGTCTGTATCGCGATAAAGCAGTTGTGTTAAGAACATATGACTTGCGTGAGGCAGATCGCATCATTGTGATGATGACCGAGAACTACGGCAAGGTTCGCGCTGTCGCAAAAGGTGTTCGCAAGACAACATCTAAATTTGGCGCACGACTTGAACCACTCAGTCACATTGATGTTTTACTCTCAACGACTGGTCGAGATCTTGACATTGTTAGTCAGGTTGAATTAGTAAGTTCAGCACGAGGGCTGTACACAGATTTAGATCGTCTTACCAGAGGGTTGGCAATGCTTGAGGCTGTTGATCAGCTCGGCATGGACAGAGAACCAACTACCTATTTATATAAAATGCTTGCTGGCGCATTGACTTGGCTTAATCAAAATGACTCTTCGTTAGTTTTGGCTGCTTTTTATTTCAAATTATTGGTTGTCGAAGGTGTTGGCGCTCAGGTTGATAATTGTGTCGGCTGTGGCGTAGGCGGTGAGCATCTTGTTGCATTCGACATGTTTAAGGGTGGGGCACAGTGTCGTAATTGTCGCACCGGAACGAATTTGTCATTAGAGGCGTTTGAGATTATTCAAGACATTGTTGGTGGACAATTGAATAAAGTTTTGGCATTGCCTGAGAATTTCGCCACACGAGAGGTTGCAGATCTCGCGACACATTGCATGGAGCACCACCTTGAGCGAAAATTGCGATCAGTTTCAGTTTTTGAACATCCTGAACGCTGAATAGAGAGATCATGTAATAGCCTTAGGGCGTGCCAGCGAAAGATCTCGATCAAATAGTCAGTCTTTGTAAGCGTCGGGGATTTGTTTACCCAAGTGGTGAAATTTACGGTGGTTTCAGATCGTCATATGATTACGGCCCACTTGGTTCACTGATGTTGCGAAATGTTAAGGATGCGTGGATCAGATCTAATGTTCAGCAACGTGATGACGTAGTTCTGATTGACGCGGCAATTCTTGGTGCACCACAGGTATTTGAAGCCAGTGGCCACTTAAGCAATTTCAGCGATCCACTAGTTGACTGCACAATTTGTAAGAGGCGGTTTCGTGAAGATCAAATAGAAGATCGGGATTGCCCTGAATCAAAAAAGGCGTGTGTTTTTACACCAGCACGTGCATTCAATCTTATGTTTCAGACTCAAGCGGGGCCCGTCGAAGGTGAAGGCGCAACTGTTTATTTACGTCCTGAAACTGCTCAGGGGATGTTCGTTAATTTCGCAAATGTTTTGCAAACTAGTCGTAAAAAACCTCCATTTGGTATAGCCCAAGTTGGTAAAAGTTTTCGCAACGAGATTACGCCAGGTAATTTTATTTTTCGCACACGTGAATTCGAACAAATGGAACTTGAGTTTTTTGTACCGCCAAGTGAGAGCACTAAGTGGTATGAGTATTGGTGTCAGACCCGCATGCAGTGGTATATCGACTACGGAATCCCAGCCGAAATGTTGAGAATTCGAGAGCACGCGAAAGATGAACTTTCTCATTATTCGGCCGGAACGAGCGATATTGAATTTAAGTTTCCATGGGGTTGGGGTGAACTTGAAGGAATCGCGCAACGCACCGACTACGACTTGAAACAACATGCCGAACACTCGCGGCAAAAGCTTGAATATTTTGACCAAGCGTCAAATGAAAGATACGTTCCTTTTGTCGTAGAACCAGCTGCAGGTGTTAATCGCACGATGGCCGCGTTTCTATTGGCCGCTTACGATGAAGATGTGGTGAACGATGAACCACGTACCGTGCTGCGCTTGCACCCAAGAATGGCGCCCTACCAAATTGCTGTGCTGCCACTATCTAAAAAAGACACGTTGATGCCTCTTGCTAAGCAGATTCACTCTCTCTTGGGTGCGCGTTACATGTGCGACTTTGACGAAACTCAAGCGATCGGTCGTCGATATCGCCGTCAGGATGAGATTGGTACCCCTTATTGTGTGACGGTAGATTTTGATTCGCTTGAAGATAACTCAGTAACGATTAGAGAGCGCGACAGCACAAATCAACATCGAGTTGCAATTGACTCGTTGCTCAGTGAATTTCAAACGATTCTTGGTTTCTAAGTAAAACAGTCAATTAAAAAAGGAGAGAAAGTGTCACAAATTGCAGTAATTGTGAAATTGAAAATTAAAGAGGGTCAGTTAGATGCATTTTCAAAAGTCGCTCTAGAAGGCGTCGAGAATACAAAATCTGAACCAGGAACTACTTTTTACGCGATCCACAACGACTCCGTTGAGGCAAATGTTGTTTGGTTCTACGAACTTTATGCCGACAAGGAGAGCGCTGATGCACACAGTGGGTCAGATGCGTTCAGAAAGTGGTCAAAGAGTCTTGCGCCTTTCGTTGACGGCGCTCCGGAGTTTTCATTTCTCACGCCGATTGGCGGCAAGGGGATCTGATCCTTGTATCTTGACAAGATTCTTGCCCAGCATCGTGAAGTAGCAGACGCAGATAATCGCGATCTTGACGCTTTAATCGATAAGTCGATGAGTGCTACTGCTCCTCGCGGGTTCGCCTCTAGATTGCGTGAAGACTCATCTAAGAACCTCGCGGTGATTGCAGAAATCAAGCGACGTTCGCCCTCGCGCGGCTCGCTTAACAGTGAGTTAGATCCAACTTTGATCGCTCAGAGTTATGAAGAGGGTGGCGCTAGTTGTCTCTCAGTTCTTACTGATGCAAATTTTTTTGGGGGATCGGTTAGCGATTTGCAACAAGCGCGATTGTCGGTGGATCTTCCGGTTCTGCGCAAAGATTTTACGGTTTCAATGCATGACATTTGCGATGCTCGAATTATGGGTGCCGATTGCGTATTGCTAATCGCGGCAGCGCTTTCAAAATCAGAGCTAACGGATTATTTTAAGTTTGCAATTGAGTTAGGTTTGGATGCATTAGTTGAAGTGCATGATGAACCGGAGCTCACATTGGCCATTGAGAATGGTGCAACATTGATCGGCGTAAACCAACGTGACTTACATACGTTTCAGGTTGACCATCAACGTGCCGTGCGTATGGCCGCGATGATTCCTACGAATGTTGTTCGAGTCGCTGAATCAGGAGTCAAAACTCGCGATGATGCGCAAAGTCTGCGTGACGCCGGTTATGACGCGGTATTAGTTGGCGAATCGCTAGTTACTTCAAATAACATTTCAAACAGTGTGCGCGAATTGCGCGTCTAGATGTTTATAAAAATCTGCGGAATCACAAACGCGCAGGATGCTCTAGATGCAGTGGAATGCGGTGCAGATGCTTTAGGTTTTGTATTCGCAGAGTCGCCACGAAAAGTTTCTGTCGAGACTGTTCGAGAGATTGTTAATCAATTACCAGCTGATGTTTTGACGATTGGTGTCTTCCGCGATCACATCACTCGACAAGTGGTGGACACCGTGCGCGAAGCTTGTTTAGTTGGTGCTCAACTTCATGGTCATGAGTCAGCGCAACAGATCGCCGAGGTCAAGGCAGAAGTCAAATGGGTTGCCAAATCTGTTGTTGCCGGGTCGGCAGAAGCTTCTAGCGCTAACAACTACGGCACTGAGTTGATTTTGGTTGACTCAGCGAACCCAGGCACTGGGACGGGATATGACTTATCTCTATTGGAACAACTTCCAAGGACGATAAACGTTATTTTGTCGGGTGGATTAACAGTATTGAATGTTGCAGAATCAATAAAAGCTGTATCGCCTTGGGGTGTTGATGTTAGTTCCGGAGTCGAAATCTCTCCAGGAATGAAAGACAGACTTAAAATTAGAGAGTTCATCACGAATGCACGAGCAATTAGTTAAGGCACGGCAATTGCGCTCATCGAACAGTTAAGTTGTGAGACATGACTAGTAAATCTGTTCCAAGCGAATTACTTACTCCGGGTCCTGACGGCAGGTTCGGTGACTTTGGTGGAAGATATGTACCTGAAACTCTTGTGCCGGCATGCCAAGAATTAGAAGCTGCTTTTGATGCTGCTTGGAATGACACTATTTTTAGAACCGAACTAGATGATTTATTGCGTGAGTATGCAGGACGACCTTCGATACTGACCGAATGTCACAATCTTGGCGCACAACTTGGTATTCGTTTAGTTCTGAAACGCGAAGATCTCAATCACACTGGCTCACACAAAATAAATAGTGTGCTGGGTCAAGCCTTGTTAGCAAAGCGAATGGGAAAAAAGCGAATTATCGCTGAGACTGGTGCTGGCCAGCACGGAGTTGCCTCAGCAACCGCCGCAGCTTTACTTGGTCTTGAGTGCAAGGTTTACATGGGTGCCGTCGATGTTGAAAGACAGGCATTGAATGTTTTTCGAATGAAGCTTCTTGGTGCTCAAGTTGAGGCGGTCAACTCAGGTAGTCGCACACTCAAAGATGCAGTCAACGAAGCAATGCGCGATTGGGTCGCAACCGTTGAATCAAGTTATTACGCGATTGGTTCGGTGATGGGTCCACACCCGTATCCGTTTATGGTTCGTCAGTTTCAAAGCGTGATCGGCAAAGAAGCGCGTCAACAATTTAATGCGATGTTCGATGGACAAGATCCAAATGTCGTTGTGGCGTGTGTTGGTGGTGGCTCAAATGCAATGGGTATCTTTTCTGGTTTCATTGATACAGACTCACGATTAATCGGTGTCGAGCCTGCTGGTGGTGCGGCTGTCGGTCGTGGTGTGCCCGGTGTTGTTCACGGAATGAAGAGTTATTTGATGCAAGATGAACATGGTCAAGTCCAAGAGGCACATTCGATTAGTGCCGGTCTTGACTATCCGGGTGTTGGCCCCGAGCATTCGTATTTAGCTTCGGTTGGTCGTGCTGAGTATCCAAGCGTCACCGACGATGAAGTGATCGCTGGTTTTCAATTGTTGGCGCGGTCTGAGGGAATTATTCCAGCGCTTGAATGTGCTCATGCTGTTGCTTGGATAACAAAAGAGGCTCCGAAGATTCAAGGTCAAACAGTTTTAATGAATTTGTCTGGTAGAGGTGATAAAGATGTTGCGCAGATGATGTCAATTTTGGGCGAGTCCCTTGGCTGATGAATACTGAAAGGTCTAAATTCGGCGTGCTTGAAACGCGACTCCGTGACGCGCGTTTATCTTCGCGAAAAATTCTCGTTCCATATATAACTGGTGGATTATCAGGTTGGATCGACGCGATACGCGCTGCGGCCGCTAACGGCGCTGACGCAGTCGAAATTGGAATCCCGTTTTCTGATCCAGTTATGGATGGTCCGGTTATTCAACAAGCTTCAGAAAAAGCATTGCGTGACGGGGCTACACCCACTTCAATTTTTAATGAACTACGAAATGTTGATGTGCAGATTCCGCTAATTGTGATGTGCTATTACAACACAGTGTTCCGTGCGGGTCACGAGCGGTTTGCAAACGCGTTATTTGATGCTGGTGTAGTTGCGGCGATCGTTCCAGACTTGCCGCTCGAAGAATCACATCCTTGGTGCGAAGCAGCTGATAAAGCAAATATTGAAACGATCATGCTTGCCGCACCGACTGCACCAGATGAGCGATTGCCTCGTGTCGTTGCGCGTGCTCGTGGTTTTGTTTATGCGGTCGGTTTATTGGGTGTTACAGGTGAGCGGGCAGAGTTGGCAACGACTGCAATTTCAATGGCAACTCGGTTAAAGAAAATTACTGATGTGCCAGTTTTGGTCGGTGTTGGTGTCTCTAATGCTCAGCAAGCACAGCAGGCATGTGTCGTCGCTGATGGGGTGATTCAAGGTGCTTCTGTAGTGCGACGGTTACTGGATGATGGGCCAGATGCTGTGGGTAGTTATGTAGCAGAAGTTCGACTCGCGCTTGACAGCCAGAGTCTTTCGACACGCTAAATTATTGACATGTTAAAAGTCGGAGAAAAAGCGCCATCGTTTTCATTGCTTGACCAAAATGAAAATAAGGTTTCGCTCAAAAATTTCTCCAAGCAAAAAGTCTTGATTTATTTTTACCCAAAGGCAGATACGCCTGGATGCACTGAACAATCGTGCCTGCTGCGAGACATTCGTAAATCGATTGGCAAAACAGCAATAATCGGCATCAGTCCTGATGACTCTTCTAAACAACTTAAGTTCGATAAGAAATTTGATCTTGGCTTTACCTTGCTTGCTGATACTGAGCACGTTGTTGCCAAATTGTTCAAGGTCTGGCAAAAGAAATCAATGTATGGTCGCGAATATATGGGTATTGTGCGCTCGGCATTTTTGATCGATGAAAAAGGAAAAATCGAGCAAGCTTGGTACAAAATCTCGCCGAAAGACACTCCTAAAAATCTTTTAAAGGCTCTCGAGTAGTGAGCCAGTTTCCAGAGCCATCTTCAGTTATCCCGCATCGAGCGCCATTTCTCTTTGTAGACAAAGTAACTGCGCTAGATCCTGGTCAAAGTGCAACTGGCATTTGGCGGTTAACCGGGGAAGAGGAGTTCTTCGTTGGGCACTTTCCTGGTCGACCAACGTTACCTGGAGTGTTGATGTGTGAGGCGATCGCCCAAGTCGGTGCAATTGCGATTCTCAGCGATTCAAAGTTTGCGAATAAGTTGCCGCTATTTGGTGGCATTGATTCAGCACGGTTTCGTCGACAGGTAGTTCCTGGTGACACACTTGAAATGACGGTCACGTTGACTCAAATGTCGGCTCGAGCCGGAAAGGGTTCCGGAGTAGCAACTGTAAACGGCCAAGTCGCATGCAAGTGCGAACTGTTTTTCGTAATCGTTGATGCCTGAAGAATTAATCTAGATAAGGCGCGATAATTATTGAGCCGTTATGGCCACCGAAACCAAAATTATTTGAAATTGTTGGGCCAGGAGTCCATTCGCGCGGCTTATTAATTACGACGTCAACTGCCATCTCAGGATCAATGACAGTTGTATTCGCAGTAGGTGGAATCAATTTATGTTCAAAAGAAAGCAAAACTGCGGCCGCTTCGAGAGCTCCAGCAGCACCAAGTGGATGACCGGTCACACCTTTGATTGAGGTCATCGGCGGAGGAGTCACTCCAAAAATCTTCGTCACTGCTTGCGCTTCGGCAGAATCATTTAAAGGCGTCGAGGTGCCGTGTGCATTCACTTGCTTAATATCACGTGGTGATAATCCAGCATCAGTAAGCGCAAGTTGCATACATGCTGCGGCTCCAACGCCACCTGGTGATGGAGCAGTTATGTGATGAGCATCGGCATTGCTACCTGCACCAACAATTTCGCCGAGAATTATTGCCCCCCGTTTAATCGCTAAATCAAGTCGCTCAAGCACGAAGACGGCAGCACCTTCGCCAAAAATGAAACCATCTCGAGTTGCGTCGAATGGTTTGCTAACCATCGAAGTTGACAAAGCCGTCATATTTTCGAAACCCGCTACCGCGGTTATTGTTGCAGCTGATTCTGAACCGCCCGAAATGACTGCATCGCACATTCCCCATGAAATGTGTCGCGCTGCGTAACCAAGCGCATGAGTGGCAGCCGCACACGCGGTACAAATAGTTTCAGCAGGACCCTGAAAACCATGTCGCATTGAGATTGCTGCACCAGCCGCATTCGACATCATCATCGGAACCAAAAATGGAGAGACTCGTTCTTTGCCCTTTGCGACTCGTACTTCAACTTGACCTTCTAGAGTGCGTAAGCCTCCAATGCCGGTGCCAAATATCGTGCCAATTCGACCGCGATCATATGGCAGTTCGCCCGATTGCGTTAGTGCTTCTTGCGCCGCTGCAATTGCATATTGCTCGCAACGATCAGCACGGCGTAGTTCTTTTGGGCCAGCAAAATAGGGTGTCGCATCCCAATTTTCGATCTCAAAAGTATGCGAGCCACTCAGACCTGGGCCGAGAAGGCCCTTCCAAAAATTCTGTTTACCGATACCGCAGGGTGCTACAACTCCATATCCCGTTATCGCAACTCGGTGTCCTGCCCCTTGCATAAATTAATGCTTTAAAAAATCAGGAGACCTTCGAAGTAACGAGATTGAATGCCTTGCCGACAGTATCGACACCTTCAAGATCGCTTTCCGGCACTGAAATACCGAACTCTTCTTCGAGAGCCATCACAAACTCGACAAGGTCAAGACTGTCTGAGCCGAGGTCTTCTTTAAACTTCGCCTCAAGCGTCACTTTGGCAGCATCAACTGCCAAAACATCAATTGCGCATTTTTTAAATCGATCAAATAGTTGTTGGTCCATGGGATAAGCCTAGTGCCCCATGCCTAATCCGCCATCGACTGGTATCACTGCACCTGTGATGTATGCGGCATCCGAAGATGCAAGAAATGCAACTACGCCTGCAATTTCTTGGGGGGTCGCTGTTCGACCAAGTGGTACCGCATCGATCATTTTTGAGCGTTGCTCTTCAGTTAGCGCTGCGGTCATATCTGTTTCAACAGGACCAGGCGCGACGACATTCACTGTTATTGAACGCGAGCCAAGTTCACGCGCTAGCGAACGAGCGAGACCCACCAAGCCTGATTTAGAAGCGGCGTAATTTGCCTGGCCTGCCGAACCAAGTAAGCCGACAACCGAAGACATCAAGATGATCCGCCCGGATCTTGCCCTCAACATTCCTTGGGTGGCGCGTTTACACACGCGATAGGCCCCAGTTAAATTGGCGTCGATTACCGAAGCAAAATCAGTCTCACTCATTCGCAGTAAAAGCAAATCTTTCGTGATTCCTGCATTTGAGACGAGAACTTGAACCGATCCAAATTTTTCTTCGACAGCGGCAAAGGCGGCATCGACCTCGGCCTGTGATGTCACATCACATTTGACCGAGAAAAAATCGTCTGAGGGTTTCGTACTGTTATAAGTGATTGCGACCTTGTCGCCAAGACTTGCAAAATGTTGAGCACATGCCAGACCGATTCCTTTTGAACCCCCGGTGATTAAAACAACTCGACTCATGGTTGTTTCCATTTTATAACGGCACTCGCGGCAGTCATACCTGCACCAAAGCCAACCAGCAATACATTTTCGCCAGTCTTAAGACGATTCGTATCGGCGGCTTCAAATAATGCCAGCGGAATAGATGCCGAAGATGTATTACCAGTTTCGTTGCCAACCCACGAAACTTTGCTCATTGAAATTTCAAGTCTTTTGCACGCTGCCTCAATAATGCGAATATTGGCTTGGTGGGGTGCGACAAGTGCGATGTCACGTGTCGTTAAACCTGCTGCCTCTATCGATTTTTCCGCCGAGTCAACCATGATTCGAACTGCACGGCGAAATACTTCTTTGCCATCCATTTTTAATGTTCCACCTATCTCGGCATAAAGAAGATCCTCTAACGATCCGTCGGCGTCAATATCCCAACCAAGTAACTGTCCCGGGCCATCGACAGCTTCGAGGACGGCAGCGCCTGATCCATCTGCAAAAAGAATTGCAGTGTTTCTATCTGTCCAATCAGTGATTCGCGAAAGAGTGTCGGTGCCAATAACTAAAACTCTTTTCAAGCCAATAGCTAGTAGTCCGTGGCCCGCGACAAGTGCATAAACAAAACCCGAACATGCGGCGTTCACATCAAAGGCACCGCAGCGCAGGCCAAGGCCGTTTTGCACAGCGGCACTTGTTGCGGGCACCGCGCGGTCCGGGGTCGTAGTTGAGAGAATCAACGCATCAATTGTCGACGGGTCAATGCCCGACATTTCAATTGCTTTGCGTCCTGATTCAATTGACAGACTTGCGGTTGAGCCACCAATATGTCGTCGTTCAATACCAGTGCGCTCGATTATCCATTCATCAGATGTATCAAGAGTTTTGGCAAGGTCAGTATTTGTTACTACTTTTTCGGGAAGTGCTCGTCCCCAGCCAGTGATAATGCCATTGACTGCATCTTTTGGAATTTTTGGCATTATAAAATCTTAAATAGTCCGAAGCCAAGCAATTGGCTGATGCGCTGTAACTCGTTCACCTTCAACGCTAATAAAGTTTTGTAAAACACCGTCAAATAATGATCGAACTTCATGATCTCCAACCATGCCCAACACATCCCCAACGTTAATCCGCGTGCCATCACCGAGATTACTTTTCGGTGTGAACACTCCGGCACTTGGGCTCACAACCAGTCGCTCAACAGCGAAAAGATGTTCACCCTCATGCAAAATTGGGTTGGGCTTAGCGGATTCACCAATCCATTCGATTAACTTGTCAAGTTCATCAGGTGTCGAAATACTAAGTGTGCGAACTGTAGTGAGAGTTCGCTTTGCCATACCAGTAAGCACACCTCCTGGCCCGAGTTCAATAAATTTACTAATCCCACTTTCTGACATGGTCAACAAACATTGTCTCCAACGAACAGGGCTTGACAACTGCGCTGACAAGAGTGTTGACCACTCTTCACCGAGATTATGTGCCTTTGCATCAACATTCGAAACGATCGGCACGTCACTATCGCGAGGTTTGGCGGCCGCAATCGCTTCGCGCAATCGATCGCGCGCACCACTCATGAATGGAGTGTGAAACGCGCCAGATACAGGCAACGACATAATACGCTTCGCACCCATTTGCTTGGCATGATCACTGGCTAGTTCAACACCAACAGCAGAACCGGCGATCACAACTTGACCTGGCGCATTAAAGTTTGCGACCCAAACATCGCTATCAGCACGGCGACATGCTGTCTCTACATCTTCGTCTTCGAGTCCGAGTACCGCTGCCATTACTCCAGGCGACGTTTGGCCGACCTCATGCATAGCCGCCGCTCGCTCAATCACCAGTCGAACCCCATCGTCAAAACCAAGTGCACCATTGGCGGTTAATGCGGTGTATTCGCCAAGCGAATGCCCAGCGCAAAGACTCGGCTCAAAGCCGAGACGTTCAACAGCATCAAGCACCATCAGGCTTGAAACAAATGTAGTCAGTTGCGCGTTACGCGTGTCTTTTAAAGTTTCAGCATCGGCACTAAGCAAAAGTGCACCGACATCGCGGCCTGCAATCTCAGACGCCTCGTCAACAAGATCCCAACTTTCGTGACCAATCCAAGGTTGCCCCATGCCAGGCCGCTGTGACCCTTGACCGGGAAAGGTGAACGCAAGCATCGTTTTTTAAAAACCCTTCATCGTCTAGTACATCGTAGAAGCAAATCAGGTCGTTGTTGTGAACCCAACACGCGGTATATCTCTAAAAATCTGTACGATATACGCGCAAGCCCGGGTGGCGGAATGGCAGACGCGACGGACTCAAAATCCGTTATCTGAAAGGGTGTGTGGGTTCGACTCCCATCTCGGGCACTTTGCGGCAATTCTCGTTCAATACACTCATATAAGTGACAGCGCCTAATTTCACCGTTCGTTTCGTTGAAAGACGTCTGCGACGGGGAACGCAGACTCGTCGCGAGTTGCAAGAAGAATTACGTATAACCAATGACCAACTTGAATTTATTCTAGATGATGCGCGAGATAAAGAAGTCAGAGCGATGGTCGCTGAAACCCCAAACGCTGCACTTGAACATCATGAAGCGCAACGGCATCTTGAAGTTATTCAACGTCATCGTGACTATTTAGTTGAAGCAATCGCCGCTAATCAGTCTCATCAAGATCAACTGCTTGACAGACTTACAAATTGAGGTGCGCGTAATTTTATGACGACTCGAGTAGTGATTGCCGAAGACGAAGCAATAATTCGTCTCGATCTGCGTGAAACTTTAGAAGAAGAAGGTTATGAAGTTATTGGTGATTGTGGTCGCGGTGATGAAGCTGTCGCATTGGTCAAAAAAATGAATCCAGATGTAGTGATCTTGGATATAAAAATGCCTGTTATGACCGGTCTTGAAGCCGCAAAGCTAATCGCGGAAACGAAAATCTGTCCGGTTGTGATGCTCACAGCATTCAGCCAACGAGAGATCATTGAGCAGGCACGTGATGCGGGTGCACTCGCGTATCTTGTGAAGCCGTTTCAAAAGTCAGATCTCGTTCCGGCGATTGAGTTGGCGATTGCGCGTTTCGCCGAAATGCAGGCCCTATCAGGCGAGGTGGCTGCACTTGGGGCGCAACTTGAGATTAGAAAACTCGTTGACCGCGCAAAAGGTATTCTGCTTGATAAGTATGCGATGAAAGAAAATGATGCGTTTACCTACATCCAGAAATTGGCTATGACAGAAAGAGTCAAAATGGGCGAGATTGCACAGCGAATCATAAGCGGCGAGATTCATCCGTAAATTTTTGAAATCGCGTTTTATCAATATTTAAACTTGAATCACGACTAGTTTCTAGATATGAAATTGATGGTCCTCGATGGTAACTCGCTGGCATATCGTGCTTTTTTTGCTTTGCCTACGGACATGGTTACAGCAAGTGGGCAAGTAACTAATTCTGTTTACGGATTTACTTCGATGTTGTTGACGTTGTTGCGCGATCACAAACCAGAGGGCATCATCGTCGTTTTTGATCGTAAAGAAAAAACATTCAGGCACGAGGCAGCTCCAGAATATAAGGCGCAACGAGAAGCGCAGCCCGATATTTTGTACCAACAGCTTGATCTAATTCGAGAATTACTGGACGCCATGGGAATAGTTGCAATTGACGCAGCCGGCTTCGAAGGTGATGACTTAATTGCGACCATTGCAGACCGCGCTCAGCAGTCTGGCGATGATCTAATTATTGTTACGGGTGACCGTGACAATTATCAATTGGTCAGTGACCCACATATCCGAGTGCTATACAACAAGCGCGGTGTGAGTGATTATGCGCTGTACGACGAAGCGGGTATTTTCGAACGAACCGGTGTGACCCCAAAACAATATGCCGATTATGCAGCGTTACGTGGAGACCCAAGCGACAATCTAGATGGCGTGCCTGGAGTCGGCGAAAAGACAGCCGCCAAACTAATCGTCAAATATCTAACGCTTGAGAATATTTTTGATCATGCTGATGAGCAGACACCGAAACTGAAACAGGCACTGATCGAAAATCGCGAACGCGTAACGCGAAATGCCAAATTGATGGTTTTGCGTCGAGATGCGCCAGTTGAGATTGATATTCACGAGTCGATGCCGAAGCCACGGGTAGACGATGTAAAGAAGATGTTTGCAACATTTGAGTTCCGCACGATGAATGCAAGATTCATTGAAGCCCTCAAGCATTTTCCAATAGATCTCTCGCAAGCCGCGACATCCGATGCAAATAGTGCAAAGTCACCTGCAGCCAACTCTGATGAACAATCGGCGAATGTGCTGAGTGCGGTCGTTTCTATCTGCAGTGATACAAAATCAGCGCTTGTAGCTTTGAAGAGTAATGCTGTCAGCGATATCGCCGCAGCTTGGGTCGGCGACCCTGGAAGATCTGATTTACTCGGTATCGCCGTCGTTACTGACAAGACAACTCATGCTGTCAGTTGGATTACAAAGTCACTTTTAACTGAACCATCTGTCAAGAAGTTTCTTCTCACAAATTGGCAATTTCGTGGTCACAACATCAAGCCGCTGCTGAGAAGTTTGCTGTTGCTTGACATCGATCTTGAACACATGACGCTCGACACAGCTATAGCTGCGTATTTGCTTGACCCATCTGAATCTCGTTACGAGATAAGTGAAGTAGTTGAGCGTTACACGGGTCACATGTTCGGCACAGTTGCGAAGAGCACACAAGAGGGCCAATTGAGTTTCGACACTGTTGATTCAGAAAGTTCAGCCAGTGCGCTAGCGGCTAATGATGCGTTAGGTGTTTGTGTTGTTGCGGATCGTTTAATCAACGCTCTTGAACAACAGAAATTGAGCAAGCTCTATTTAGATATTGAACACCCTCTCGTGCGAGTGCTCGCAAAAATGGAGTTTCTTGGCGTTCTTGTTGACGTCAAACAATTGAATGCAATTAATGATCGATTGACTGGTGAGTGTCTTAAATTGACCAAACATCTACACCAGATTGCGAAACAAGAGTTCAACCTCAACTCTCCGTTACAGCTTCGTAAGATTCTTTATGAAGACAAGAAGCTGACACCAGGTAAGAAGAACAAGACCGGTCCTTCTACTGATGCAGCAACTTTAGAGAAGCTCAAAGATCAGTGGCCAGAGTTCATCGAACCTTTGCTTGAGTATCGCGAAGTTGAAAAGCTGCGTTCTACATATGCCGAAGGGTTGTTATCTAGTGTTGGCTCTGACAAACGAATTCACGCTACATTCAATCAAACCGTTGCGCGAACAGGCCGTCTCAGTAGCGATCAACCGAATCTTCATAATATTCCGATTCGAAGCGAACAGGGAAAAGTCTTTCGAACGGCGTTTGTTCCGCGTAAGGGGATGCGATTTTTGGTTGCTGATTACAATCAAATTGAGTTGCGATGCATCGCTCATCTTGCCAATGATCCAGGTTTGATTGAAGCCTTCAATAACAACGTTGACGTACATAATGTGACTGCAGCGAATGTGTTTGGTGTTGCACTAACTAAAGTGACTAGCGAACAAAGGTCGAAAGCGAAGATGGTTTCGTATGGCTTGGCATACGGTATGGAGGCCTACGGTTTGGCGCAGCGATTGGCAATCGGCGTCAGTGAGGCTAGTGAGATTCTTGAGGCCTATTTCAAGGCTTTTCCACGAGTTAAGAAATATATGGATGAAACAGTTGAAGAGGCTCGCAAGCGCGGATACACGGAGACTTTATTTGGCCGTCGAAGAACTATTCCCGAACTACAGAATCCAAATTTTAGAATTCGTCAAATAGGCGAGCGTCAAGCAATGAATTCAGGGATACAAGGTCTTGCCGCCGACATATTTAAGGTCGCGCTTGTGCGTATTGATGCAGAACTAGAAGCCGAAAAATTTGAATCTCAACTCGTGCTGCAGGTTCATGACGAAGTGATTCTTGAAGCCATAGCCAGCGAGGAAGTTGCCGTCGAGAAACTCGTTCGTGAGGCGATGTGCTCGGCTGCCGAACTATCTGTCACCCTTGAGGTCAATCTGGCATGGGGCGACACCTGGGCCTCGGCCAAGTCTTAGCGATTGACAGCCAAATGCACGTGAGCAGCGGCAATTTGTGAGACAGCTCGGGTAGGCTCAAATGTCCCATCCGCCTCTCCCATCCACCGAAAGCATCTCTTGTGTCAACCGATCAAATAATTATGACCTCCCCAGCAATGGGTACCTTCGACTCAGAAGGAAATTACACCCCTCGAAAAGTTACTGAACGCGATGTTTCGTTTGCTGACTCAATTAACGAAACAATGGTTGAACTAAAAGAAGGAAAGTTAGTCACCGGCACCGTCGTGCGAATTACCCGAGATGAAGTTCTCGTTGAGATTGGATACAAGACTGAAGGCGTAATTCTTAATCGCGAGCTTTCGATTCGTCAAGATGCTGATCCAAACACAATTGTCAAACTAGGCGAGAAGATTGAGACATTGATTCTCACACTCGAAGATAAAGAAGGTCGCTTACTTCTCTCCAAAAAACGTGCCCAATACGAGCGTGCGTGGGGCGATATTGAAAAGGTTAAGGACAGCGACGGAACTGTTGAAGGCGTTGTTATTGAAGCAGTCAAGGGTGGACTAATCGTAGATATTGGTCTTCGCGGTTTCTTGCCAGCATCGCTTGTTGAACTGCGTCGAGTGCGCGATCTTGCGCCTTATCTTGGTCAACGAATCACGGCCAAGATTCTCGAACTTGATCGTCAACGAAACAATGTCGTTCTATCTCGTCGTGCGCTATTAGAGCAGAGTCAAAAGGGCACGCAAAGTGATTTCCTCGAGAATCTTACGATCGGTGAAGTTCGTACCGGTCGAGTATCGAGTGTTGTTGCTTTCGGAGCGTTCGTTGATCTCGGTGGCATGGATGGTTTGATTCACGTTTCAGAAATGTCATGGAAGCATGTCGACAATCCAAGCGAAGTCGTAAAAATCGGTGATGAGGTTTCCGTGAAGGTACTCGAGATTGATCGCGAACGTGACCGAATCAGCCTTTCACTCAAGGCAACTCAGCAAGATCCATGGCAAGAGTTTGCGTCGAGCCATCAGGTTGGTCAACTTGTTTATGGACGAGTTACAAAACTTGTTCCGTTTGGTGGATTCGTTCAAGTTGGTGACGGAATTGAAGGCCTCGTTCACATCTCTGAGATGTCAACGCACCATGTTGAAGCTCCAGAACAAGTTGTAACTCCTGGTGAAGAACTCTGGGTAAAAATTATTGATCTTGATCTGGCTCGTCGTCGAATCAGTTTGTCAATTAAGCAAGCCGCAGAGGGTGGCGAATTGGCAGAAGAATATCGCGGTCAGTTTCAAACTGATGAACAGGGCAACTGGGTCAGCGGAGACGATTCAACTCGTGAATCAGCATGGGCTGAGTTCTTTGATCCAAATGCAGTTGTTTCAACAGATGCACCAGCGGTTGAAGTCGCTGAGACACCTGTTACTGAAACCCCACAATAACCAATCGCAGATTAAATTTCGAGCGCAGGCTCTTGAATTAGCGGCACTCATACTGGTCTAGATACGGTGAGATTCAAATGATTCTCATTGGGCTCACTGGCGGTATCGGTTGTGGAAAATCTGAAGTCTCGCGTCTTTTAGAGAAGCGTGGTGCAGTGATTGTTGATGCTGACTTGATCGTTCGAGAATTGCAACAGCCAGGCGGAGAGATCTTTCTACGTATGGTCGAAATGTTCGGTAACAAAGTTGTTGCAACCGATGGATCATTAAATCGTGCTGCTGTTGCCAATGAAGTATTTAAAGATGCCGATCTTCTTAAAAAACTTAATTCGTTGATTCATCCGGTTGTTCGACGTGTAATGAATGAGCGAGTCGAAGGTCATCGTGCCACGAACAAAATCGTGATTTTAGATATTCCACTTCTTGTAGAGAATCCGCGCGAAGGACTAGATGGGGTGTTGGTTGTAGATCTCGACCCACAAATTGCAATCGAACGCATTGTTTCGCAACGTAATATGTCGATTGACGATGCCAAATCGCGAGTAGCAGCTCAGTCAACTCGTGAGCAAAGACTTGCTATCGCAGATCATGTCATTGATAATTCTGGAGACCGTGAAGCCCTAGCAATTCAGGTTGGTGCCGCGTGGTCTTGGATTACATCTCTCAAATGAGTGATCGAAAGTTTGTCGTTGAGTCGCCGTTTACCCCTGCGGGTGATCAACCAGAAGCAATAGCGAAACTCGCCGAGGGCGTTGAACGCGGGGATCGCTTTCAAACACTTCTTGGTATTACAGGCTCCGGTAAATCGGCGACAATCGCGTGGACTATTGAAAAAGTACAGAGGCCGACTTTGATATTGGCGCCAAACAAGTCGTTAGCGGCCCAACTCGCCCAAGAGATGCGAGAGTTTTTTCCGAATAATCGCGTTGAGTATTTCGTTAGTTACTACGACTACTACCAGCCAGAGGCTTACATTGCATCAAGCGACACGTTTATTGAGAAAGACTCGTCAATCAACGACGAAATCGATCGGTTGCGACATTCAGCGACTGCAGCGCTTTTAACTCGTCGCGACACAATTGTTGTGGCGTCGGTTAGTTGCATCTACGGCATGGGTGATCCGGGTGAATACCGTGGCAATTTGCTTGAACTACACGTAGGTGTTGATTACGACCAACGAAGTATCTTGGCCCGTCTTGTTGGTTTGCAATACGACAGAAATGATCTCACATTAGGCAGAGGAAACTTCAGAGTGCGTGGTGACACAATCGAAGTTCACCCGGCATATGAAGAAACGATTACGCGATTTGAGATGTTTGGTGACACAGTAGAAAGAATCAGCGTGATTGACCCGGTTACTGGTGAGACATTGCGCGATTTAACTGAAGTAGTTGTGTTTCCAGCGACTCACTATGTCGCTGGGGAAGAGCGAATGCGTGTCGCCATGGCGAAAATTGAAATTGAATTAGCCGAGCGCTTAAAAATATTTGAGGCCGAAAGTAAATTGCTTGAAGCGCAACGGATACGAATGCGCACGATGTTTGACCTTGAGATGATGAAAGAAGTCGGTTACTGCAATGGAATCGAGAACTATTCGATGCACATTGATGGTCGCAGGTCTGGCGAACCGCCGTTTACTTTGCTTGATTATTTCCCGAAAGATTACTTGCTCGTAATCGACGAAAGTCATGTTGCGATACCGCAATTGCATGGTCAGTACGCTGGCGACCGAAGCCGAAAGCAAACACTCGTTGAACATGGATTCAGATTGCCCTCGGCAATGGATAACCGGCCACTGCAATTCGAAGAAACAATAGAGAGACTCAACCAATGTATTTTTCTTTCAGCAACACCTGCCAAATTTGAATTAGCTCTAAGTGACCAAATTGTTGAACAGATTGTTCGACCTACTGGGTTGATTGACCCTGAGGTAATGGTGCGACCAACAATCGGTCAAATTGATGATTTGATCGAGATGATCAGATCAAAAACTGCTCAAGGTGATCGCACACTGGTCACAACATTGACTAAAAAGATGGCTGAAGATCTTTCAGAATATCTAATTGAGCAAGGTCTCCGTGTTCGTTATCTGCATTCAAACATCGACACCATTGAAAGAATCGAAATTTTGCGCGCGTTACGTCTTGGTGAATTTGATGTCTTGGTCGGGATCAACTTATTAAGGGAAGGTCTTGACCTTCCAGAAGTATCACTGGTCGCCATTTTGGATGCCGACAAGCAAGGTTTTCTCCGCAGCCAAACTTCGCTCATTCAGATGATCGGTCGCGCAGCGCGAAACGTTGACGGTCAAGTGATCATGTACGCCGACAATCGCACTCCAGCGATGGATTTCGCAATTTCCGAAACAGCTCGACGGCGAGAATTACAGATCGCCTACAACCTCAAACACGGGATTAATCCGCAAACCGTACGAAAGGCGATCGGTGACATATTGTCAATTCTTCGGCCAGCCTCCGGCGGTACCAACGGAGCGCCTTATCCGGGCAAAGGAAAACGTAAAGATCACGAACGCGACAAGGTCATGCGCGAATTGAAAGCACTTCCACATGGTGAATTGGCTCGTCTCATTGCGACTCTTGAAGAAGAAATGAATCAGGCAGCTGAAGAATTGAAGTTTGAATATGCAGCCCGTCTGCGCGACGAAGTTAAAGAATTAAAGCGCGAGCTACGAGATGCGCACTAACAGTTTGTAGCCTGCCTGTGATGGCAAATCAGATAGTCGTACGCGGTGCTCGTGAGCACAATTTAAAGAACATCAACGTTGAGTTACCTCGCGACAAGTTGATCGTTCTAACTGGTTTGTCGGGTTCGGGAAAATCAAGTTTGGCGTTCGACACGATATACGCCGAGGGTCAAAGGCGCTACGTCGAATCTTTGAGTTCATATGCGCGACAATTTCTGGGTCAGATGGATAAACCTGACGTTGATTTGATTGATGGTTTATCACCTGCAATTTCAATTGATCAAAAGTCGTCATCTCGAAACCCAAGATCGACAGTTGGGACGATCACTGAGGTCTATGACTATTTACGACTTCTTTACGCACGAATTGGTGTTCAACATTGCCCGAAAGATATGACGAAACTTTCGCGTCAGACGCCGCAGCAGATAGTTGATCGAATCTTAAAATTTCCAGAAGGCACAAGGTTTCAAGTTCTTGCGCCCGTCGTTCGCGGTCGAAAAGGTGAATATGACACCTTGCTTCAAGAACTTGCGGCACAAGGTTTTTCGCGAGCGCGAGTTGACGGTGAAGTTGTTGAGATCAGTGAGTTTCTTAAAAAAGATAAACGACTTGCAAAATATGAGCAACATCAGATTGACATTATTGTCGACCGCTTAGTTCGCAAAGACGGAATAACTCGCAGACTTACCGACTCACTTGAAACCGCACTTCGATTGGCAGATGGTGTGGCTGAGATTGACCTGGGCGACGGTGAAGAGCCAATAACCGTTAGCCAGCACTTGGCGTGTCCAAAATGTGGTGACAGTTTTGAAGAACTAGCACCTAGAAATTTCTCGTTCAATTCACCGTTCGGTGCTTGTGAAACATGTTTAGGCCTCGGCACCAAATATGAAGTAGACGTTGAATTAGTTGTTCCCGATCCGAATTTAAGTATCAGCGATGGTGCGATCGCTCCATGGCGATCAGCTCACACCCAATATTTCACGCGAATGCTTGAGGCAGTAGCTGACCGCTTTGAGATTGACCTTGATAAGAGTTGGTCAAAATTGTCGGCAAAAACACAAAAGATTGTGATGAACGGTGTCGACGACAACATGATGGTCAAATATCGCAATCGTTACGGACGCACTCGCGAGTACAGCACGTCATATGAGGGTGTCATCCCGTGGATAAAAAGACGTCATGAGAGTTCTGAGAGTGATTCTGCACGCGAACAATTTGAGAGTTACATGCGCGAAGTGCCTTGCCCGAAATGTAAAGGCGCACGGCTGAAGCCATCTTCGCTCGCAGTTCTAGTTGACGGCAAGCATATTTCTGATGTTTGCAGTATGTCAATCGGCGAATCTGCGAAGTTTTTATCTAATTTCGAATTATCAGACCGCGACACGATGATCGCTGAGCGAATCACGAAAGAGATCAATGCACGTCTCGGCTTTCTTTTAGATGTCGGGCTCGACTATTTAACTTTGTCTCGCGCAGCGGCAACCCTCGCTGGTGGTGAAGCTCAACGAATTCGTTTGGCCAGCCAAATTGGTTCAGGATTGGTTGGCACACTTTATGTTCTCGACGAGCCAAGTATCGGTTTACACCAGCGCGACAATCATCGATTAATTGAAACTCTCCAACGACTCAGAGATTTAGGCAACACAGTAATTGTCGTAGAACATGATGAAGACACGATTCGGTCCTGTGATTGGTTGGTTGATATTGGGCCGGGTGCTGGCGAGCACGGTGGTCAAGTCGTATACAGCGGACCAGTCAATGGTGTACTAAAAGTAAAGGAATCAATAACCGGTCAGTATTTAGTTGGCGCGCGTCGCGTTGAGATACCAGCGATGCGACGCGAACCGAATAAAGATTTTCTTACGATCAGAGGTGCGCGCGAGCACAATTTAAAAAACTTAACCGTAAAGATTCCACTTGGTTGTTTCGTCGCTGTCACTGGCGTATCTGGTAGTGGTAAAAGTACTTTAATTAGGGATATTTTGTTGCCTTCATTGATGCAGAAGATTTATAAATCAAAGGAAGCGCCGGGACGTCATACGGGAGTTGACGGAATACAGCACCTCGACAAAGTAATTGACATGGATCAATCTCCGATTGGTCGTACGCCAAGATCTAACCCGGCGACATACACGGGTGTTTTTGATGACATCCGTAAATTATTCGCTTCAACGCCGGAAGCAAAGGTGCGAGGCTATATGCCCGGTCGATTTAGTTTCAACGTTCCGGGTGGCCGATGTGAAGCTTGCAGCGGCGATGGAACAATCAAGATCGAAATGCACTTCTTGCCTGATGTTTTCGTGCCGTGCGAGGTTTGTAAAGGTGCACGATATAACCGTGACACTCTCGATATTACTTTTAAGGGCAAAAATATAGCCGATATTTTAGATATGCCGGTTGCTGACGCAGTTGATTTTTTCGCTAACCAACCAAGAATCTCTCGACACATGCAAACTTTTGTTGATGTCGGCCTTGGATATGTTCGGCTCGGGCAATCTGCGCCAACTCTTTCTGGCGGTGAAGCACAACGTGTGAAACTTGCAAGCGAGCTTTCGAAGCGAAGCACGGGTCACACGATTTATTTGCTTGATGAACCTACTACTGGTTTGCATTTCGAAGATGTGCGTAGATTACTTATTGTTCTTGCGCGTCTAGTTGATCAGGGAAACACGGTGCTAGTTATTGAACACAATCTTGATGTTATTAAGACAGCCGACTGGGTAATTGATCTCGGTCCTGAGGGTGGCAATGGTGGTGGCACCGTTGTGGCAGAGGGTTCACCAGAAGTTGTGGCAACTATCGAAGCGTCGCATACGGGTCGCTATTTGTCATCGATGCTTCAAACAGAACCATTGAATAAGGTGCCGATCGTAAAGACGACCAAAACGTCTAAGACAACACTTGCTAAAAAATCTCCCAAAGTCGCGAAGACTAGTAAAACGATTCTTAAGAAAAAGTAAGTCGGGTTCAAAAGTGCAACGGCCCAGCGGAGTTATTCCCGATCAGCCTGGTTCGTATCAATTTAAAGACACTCACGGTCGAGTGATCTATGTTGGCAAAGCAAATAATTTACGGTCAAGATTGAATAGTTATTTCGCAAGCGCCGAGACATTGCATCCACGTACTCTAATTATGGTCACGACGGCAGCCAGTGTTGAATGGATTGAAGTTCGTAATGAGATTGAAGCTTTAATTCTTGAACACAGTTTGATTAACAGGTACGCACCACGTTTTAACATCCGATTACGTGACGACAAAAGTTATCCATTCTTGGCGGTAACTATTGATGAGCAGTGGCCGCGAGCAATGGTTATGCGTGGAAGAAAGCGAAAAGGGACTCGTTATTTTGGACCGTATCCGCACCCTTGGGCGATACATGAGACTTTGGACTTACTACTCAGGACGTTTCCAGTTCGAACTTGTTCGCCAGCAACTTTTAAGCAGCACGAACGACTGGGACGACCTTGTTTGCTCTTTCATATTGAAAAGTGTTCGGGCCCATGCGTAGGCAATGTCAGTACAGAAATTTACGCAACTCACGTCAAAGATTTTTTAAATGTTATGGATGGCGAGAGTGATGATGTCTGTTTACGTTTAGAAACAGAAATGGCAACGGCATCAAAAGCTCATGAGTTTGAAAAAGCGGCAAAATTACGCGACCAACGGGAAGCAATAAATCTCGCACTTGAACGACAACAAATGGTGGGTGAGCGTGATGAAGATCTAGATGTCATTGGCGTCGCGGAAGACGAGTTTGAAGCCGCGGTTCAAGTTTTTTATGTTCGTAAGGGTCGTGTCGTAGGCCGAAAAGGTTTTGTGGTTGACAAAGTAGAAGAAGTCACCAGTGCCGGTCTGTCGGGACGAATCATAGAACGCTTGTATGACGAGTCACCCATACTTGGGATACCCAAGATCGTGCTCGTACCTGTAGAACCAGACGAAGTAGCGGTTCTAGAACAATGGTTGAGTTCATTGCGCGATTCTTTGGTTGAAATTCGCGTTCCGCAACGAGGGGATAAACGCGAACTTCACGAACTTGTGACAAAGAATGCTCGCCAAGAACTCGATCGCCATCGAATGCGCCGTGCGTCAGACCACACCGCAAGATCGCGTGCACTCACCGAGTTACAAGAGCTTTTGAACTTGCCTGAGGCCCCTTTACGTATCGAGTGTTATGACATGGCTCATCTGCAGGGCACAAATTATGTTGGTTCGATGGTGGTTCTAGAAGATGGTTTACCAATGAAGCGTGAATATCGACGTTTCAAAATCAAGAACGTTCCTGGTAACGATGATTATGCAGCGATGCGTGAAGTTCTAACTCGGCGACTTACCGCATATATCGCCGAGCGCGATCAACCAGTCAATGAGCGAGGCGAACGACCAGGTAAGTTCTCGTACGCGCCGCAGTTGCTTTTAGTCGATGGCGGCAAGGGACAACTCGGTGTTGCTGAGCAAGTCGTTCGCGAATTGGGTTTAGAAAATGAAATACCCGTAGCGTCACTCGCAAAACGCTTTGAGGAAGTATTTATTCCTGGTATTTCTGAGCCAGTTGAAGTGCCACGAGGCAGTGATGCCCTATTTATGTTGCAGGTTATTCGTGACGAGGCGCATCGTTTCGCCAACCGATTTCATCGTGAGTTAAGAGGAAAGGCGATGACAACTAGCTCGCTAGACGGCATCAGTGGTCTTGGTGCGGCTCGGGCAGCCAAACTTATCAAAGCATTGGGAAGCGTCACCGCAGTTAAGAATGCAACTCTTGAAGATCTTGCACTTTTGACATGGCTACCCGAAGCAGTTGCGATTGCTGTTTTTCAACGGTTTCATTCGTGAGAAAAAGATAGTCTTTAATTAGTGGCTGATATTTTGTTGATTGCTGGGCTGTCGGGTGCGGGTCGGTCATTAGCAGCAGACGACTTAGAAGATTTGGGTTGGTTTGTTGTCGACAACATGCCCACTGAACTAATCGACAAAGTAGTAGAAATTGCTTCGGTTGGATCAAAGCTTTCGAAACTTGCACTTGTTGTAGGCACACCGACTGCGCAGCGCGGAATCATAGATGTACTCAAGAATCTACGAACGAGTTCACATCGTGTGCGATTGTTGTATTTGGACGCGACAACAGCTGAACTCGTTAAGCGATATGGCGCAACGCGTCGTAAGCATCCTTTGGCTGATGAGAAATTGGGCGTTGAGCAAGCGATAGCCCAAGAGCGCGTGTTGCTAGAGCCAGTTAAAGGTGAAGCAGATTTAGTAATTGACACTACAAATTTCACAGTGCATCAACTTAAATCAAAAATTGGAGAACTATTTTCTGGCGATCAGCAGGTTGACACAATGCAGGTTTCATTAGTTTCATTTGGCTACAAACACGGCTTACCGACTGACGTTGATCTCGTATTCGATGTGCGCTTTCTGCCAAACCCTCATTGGGATGACAAACTTCGACCACTCACTGGTCTTGACTCAGCCGTTAGTGCGTACGTGATGTCTCAAGATCTCTCGCATAAGTTTCTTGCCGAGTTGTTCAACATGCTGAAGTTACTGCTGCCCGCGTATAAAGCAGAGGGGAAGAGTTATTTGACTATCGCCATTGGGTGTACTGGTGGACATCATCGATCGGTAGTGATTGCCGAGCAAATCGCTCTGTGGCTTATTGACAATGGTCAGCAACCCAGAATTACTCACCGTGACATTCTGCGAGACGACTCGGGCACTAAGGTTTAGGCATGACGATCAGAGTTGGAATTAACGGTTTTGGAAGAATTGGCAGAAATTTTTACAGGGCGATTCAGCAATCAGGCGCAGATATTGAAATAGTTGCTGTCAATGATCTTGGTTCGCTTAAGACGATGGCGCATTTGCTCAAGTATGACTCAGTATTGGGTGTGTTACCCAATGAGATATCAGCAACAGATGAAGGTATCAATATTGACGGCAAATTGCTTAAAGTTTTGTCGCAGCGTGACCCGAAAGATTTAGGTTGGGGTAGTCTCGGCGTTGATCTCGTGATTGAGTCAACAGGTTTTTTCACAGATCGCGATAAAGCCGCAGCTCACTTAGAAGCAGGCGCACCATGTGTGATTATTTCTGCACCTGCTACAAACGCAGATGCGACTTTTGTGTATGGCGTAAATCATCAAGACTTTGATCCTAAAAATCATAAAGTTGTGTCAAATGCAAGTTGTACGACTAATTGTTTTGTACCAATGGTCAAAGTTTTGGATGATGCCTTCGGCGTCGAGAATGGGTTGATGACAACGATTCATGCCTACACCGGAGATCAATCATTAGTTGATGGTCCACACAGTGATCTGCGACGTGCGCGTGCCGCAGCCATAAATATCATTCCAACGAGCACAGGTGCTGCTCGCGCAACAAGTCTTGTAATGCAGTCAATGAAAGGCAAACTCGACGGCACTTCACTTCGAGTGCCGGTACCAACTGGGTCGATAACTGACTTAGTAGCCAATTTGAAGAAGCCTGCTTCAGTGGATGAAATTAAGGCTGCGTTCAAAGCTGCCGCCTCTGGGTCTCTCAAAAATATCCTCGAATATTGCGTTGACCCAATTGTCTCCAGCGATGTAGTTACTAACCCGCATAGTTGCGTGTTTGATAGCGATTTAACAATGAGCATGGGTTCGCTTGTCAAAGTGTTGGGTTGGTACGACAATGAGTGGGGATATTCAAATCGACTTGTAGATATCGCGTCGTATATCGGGGCAGCACTTAAAAATTAAATGGTTCCACAACTTGAAGATCTCGGAGATGTTCACGGAAAGACCGTGCTCGTGCGCACTGACTTTAATGTGCCTATGTCGGGCCCCGATGATGCTCGAGTAATCGTCGACGATTTTCGAATTCGTGCCGCGCTGCCAACTATCAGCTGGCTAACAGAGCGCGGTGCGAAAGTTGTTTGTGCGAGTCACCTCGGTCGACCTAAAGGTAAGGCGAATATCGAATACTCGATGGAGCCGATTCGAAAACGTTTATCAGAGATCGCACCAGGTGTTGATTTGCTTGAGAACTTGCGTTTTAACCCAGGTGAAGAAGCAAATGACTCGGCTTTTGTTGCACATCTAATTAAAGGGGTAGACCTTTATGTCAATGATGCATTCGGTGCAGCGCACAGAGCTCACGCATCAATAGTTGGTCCTCCAAAATCATTGCCATCAGCCGCCGGTCGATTGTTGCAAAGAGAAGTCGAGGTCTTAGGTGAAATGCGAAACAACCCAAAACGACCACTCGTTGCGGTTTTGGGTGGAGCAAAAATTAGCGACAAAATTGGCGTGATAGATGCGTTATCAAAAGTTGTTGATTCGTTCGTTATTGGTGGGGGAATGTGCTTTACATTTCTCGCCGCAAAATCACTGCCAATCGGCGATTCACTTTGTGAGCATGATCAGATTCCCTTTTGTAAAAAACTTCTTGAATCTGAATTGAAAATACATTTACCAGAAGACATAGTCGGAGTCGACAAAGACGGAAACTTCGCAACATTCGGAGTTCGCCTGCCTAATGGCGCAAAAGGTTTAGATATTGGACCAGGCAGCGCTGCTGAGTTCGCCGACATAATCATGGGCGCACGCAGTGTTTTTTGGAACGGACCGATGGGGATGTTTGAGGATGAGCGTTTTGCAGCTGGAACTCGCACCGTAGCCCAGGCGATGTCTGATACCAAAGCCTTCACCATTGTGGGCGGCGGCGATTCGGCGGCGGCACTTGCTCAATTTGGTTTTGAGACAGATGTTGACCACGTTTCTACCGGTGGTGGTGCATCACTAGAGTTTCTTGAACTCGGCGACTTGCCAGGATTAAGCGCGTTGCGAGGAGCACCAAATGTCAACTGAATCTAGAAAACCAATTATCAGCGGTAACTGGAAGATGAATCACAATCACTTTGAGGCGATTCAATCCATTCAGAAACTCGCATATCTGCTAACAAAAGAAGATTTTGCCGCCGTGGATGTAACGATTCATCCGCCTTTCACAGATTTACGTAGCGCACAAACCTTGATAGATGCAGATGAACTGAGATTTATATTAGGTGCGCAGCATTGTCATGAATCTGATTCAGGTGCATTTACAGGCGAAGTCTCAGCGCAGTTTCTAACAAAATTAAATGTCAGTTACGTGATTGTCGGCCACAGTGAACGCCGTCAAATTTTCGGTGAGACCGATGAGGTCGTCGCCGCAAAGATAGTTGCAGTACAGAAGCACGGTATGACACCAATTTTGTGTGTTGGTGAAACACTCGCTGACCGTGAAGCAGGTTTGACTCACGAAAAAGTTCTTGGTCAAGTTCGCTCAGCTTTAACTAAGCGTTCTGTTGAACAAGTTCGTTCGATGGTCATCGCTTATGAGCCGATTTGGGCTATTGGCACAGGTAAAACTGCCACAGCAGAAGACGCGCAGCTGATAATCAGTTCAATCCGAGAAGAAGTGGCGAAAGTATCGTCTCCACTGGCTGCGAGTTCAGTCCGTTTGCAATATGGGGGAAGTGTGAAGGCCAGCAATATCGCTGAAATTATGTCGCAACCAGATATTGATGGTGTCTTAGTCGGCGGAGCAAGTTTAGATTCAGCTGAGTTTGCACGTATCTGCCAGTATCGGCTTCGAAAGGATTAGTTACCAGTGCCCGTGTGCTCCTGAACTTGCCCACGTTTAGAGAACTAGGATAACGTGACAATAGTCATGGTCATTCGATCGCGGCCTAATTCGACGGGGAGGTCGGAGAATGAGAAGTACCACAAAAGTGGCTCGTCTCGCAATCGCACTAATAACTGTTTCCTTAATTGGGGCAGCATGTGGCGGTAGCGATGAAGCAGCAACTAGCGAAACAGAGGCAGTAGCGGCCACAAGTTATCCAACAAGTTTGGAAGATTGTGCAGCAGTAACTTACGATTACACGAAGCCAGCAAACGTTGGCGGAATGACAATTACTTACGACATCAACCCAGCTGCAGTCTGGGATGATGGTTCGCAAATCACGGTTGCTGATTTCAAGGCAACTTGGGAGGCATCGCTTAACACGCCGGGTTCAATTTTGACGTCAGGTTATGACCTAGTGACAGGTGTTGAAGCAGGTTCAAGCGATAAGCAGGCTGTTGTAACTCTTAAGGCTGTTTATGCTCCGTGGCGTGGATTGTTCAGTGGAATAATTAAAGCTGCCGCTGTCAAAAACACGATGGATGTGTCGGAAGATTTCGCGGACAACATTCCGTTCTCCGGACGACCATACAAAATTCAATCCTGGAGCCCAGACCAGATCGTTTATGTACCAAACGACAAGTACTGGGGCGATGACAAAGCCGTTGCGAAGAAATTCGTTATGGTTCCGAAGGCTGACAGTGACACCGAGATTGCATCTATCAAGGCTGGTGAAGTTGACTTCATTTATCCGCAATTTTACGCAGGTATTGAAGATGCAGTTAAACAAGAAAATATTCAATCCCAAATTGACTACGGCGGCGACTACGAAGGGTTCTACTTTCAACAGAAGTGTGGACCATTCGCAGACCCGAACTACCGTGCAGCATTCTCAATGTCAATTGATCGCGAAGCATTATTCGAGCAGATCTATGTTCCACTCGGTGGTAAAGAATTGCTTCAGTGTGGTCCTATGGTACCTGGGCCATATTGCGCAGGCGACGAATTTGCAAATAGTTACGACCCAGCAGGAGCAGAAACATTGTTGACTGAAAACGGATGGACCAAGGGAGCCGATGGTTTCTGGGTTGACCCAAGCGGCAAGGTTCCTGATGTTCGATGGATCATTAACACGGGTAACACACGTCGTGAAAGCACTCAGGCGTATTTGATTCCGTTGCTTACTGCAGCCGGTTTTAAAGTACGAGCAGATAATTGCGATGCTGCTTGTTACTTCGAGAAGCGACTACCAGGCA
>JBILAG010000070.1:0-10706 GCA_044354345.1 Ilumatobacteraceae bacterium
AAATGATGGCCTCAGGCACTGCGCATTATGACTTAGCGCGTTTCGGAATGGAAGTATTTCGCGCGTCACCGCGTCAAGCAGACATCATGATCGTCGCTGGACGCGTAAGTCAAAAAATGGCACCAGTCTTGCGCCAGGTTTACGACCAAATGATGGAACCTAAGTGGGTTATCTCAATGGGTGTTTGTGCCAGCAGCGGTGGAATGTTCAACAACTATGCAATTGTTCAGGGCGTCGATCAGATTGTGCCTGTTGATGTGTACGCACCTGGTTGCCCACCTACTCCTGAAACTTTGATACATGCAATCGAAACATTGCATCAGTTAATTGAAGATGGCGAGATCATGAAGCGTCGCGCAACAACTGGTGCGGGCGCACAAGTTCATATTCAAGAAATCCCTGCTGGATCAATAACTCCAGTTATTCTCGGAAAGCGTTAAAAAATGACGCAAACAGCTGGAGCCACTGCCGATGATGTTCGTTTCGTAGCCAAAGCTGATTATCTAAAAACTCTCACTGCGCTGCGAATTGAGGGTTTTGAGATGTGTGCAGATCTAACCGCAGTCGATTTCTTGACACACCCTGGTCGACCACTAACTGCTGAAGTTGCTAGTCGAATCACACTTGAACGTTTTGAACTCGTCGTCAATTTACTTTCGCTTTCGCAGCGCCGGCGGGTTAGATTGCGCGTGCAAATTTCTGAATCCGATACATCGATTGATTCGGCGTTTGATCTTTATCCAGGCACAGAAGCTATGGAGCGTGAGGTCTACGACATGTTCGGCATCACGTTCAACGGCCATCCTGATTTGACGAGAATTTTGATGCCAGAAGATTGGATCGGGTTTCCACTGCGCAAGGACTACTCGCAAGGCAATATTCCAGTGCAGTTCAAAGGTGCAGCCTCGTGACAATTGTTAAGAATGCAAGCGAAATAGCTTCAGCGGGAACCTCAGAAGGCGGCCAAGAACTGCAATTGCGTGCCGACATGTCGGCGAAGGCTGTGCTGCGGGAGTCAGGTGCAGTTTTGAGAATGAGCGAGTCGCAAGTTGCGTCACTAGCCGATACTCGAAGTGAAGATCAGACGATGATCATCAACATGGGCCCGCAACACCCGAGCACGCACGGAGTGTTGCGCTTGATGCTCGAACTAAAGGGCGAAACTGTTTTGCGTTGTAAACCTGTCATTGGGTATCTGCATACCGGAATGGAAAAAACTGGCGAGTCGTTGACATACATGCAGGGCGGCACCAATGTCACCCGAATGGATTATGCGTCGCCATTGAATAACGAACTCGTATTCTCAATGGCTACCGAGAAACTTCTCGGCATCGACGGCGATATTCCAGAGCGAGCAGTGTGGATTCGAATGATGCTCTCAGAGCTAAATCGCATCAGTAGTCATTTATTATTCATGGCGACGAACGGCATGGACATCGGCGCAGTTTCAATGATGCTTTACGGTTTTCGCGAGCGTGAAGAAGTTCTACGCTTCTTCCAAAAAGTTACTGGCTTAAGAATGAACCACAACTTCATTCGACCAGGGGGAGTTGCAGCAGATCTTCCGGCAGGCTGGCGAGATGATGTGCTCGGTTTGTTAGATGCGTTGCCAGAGCGTCTAGCCGAGTACGAAATATTAATGACAGGTCAGCCGATTTGGCGTGAGCGACTTCAAGGTGTTGGAGTGATTACTCGCGATGAAGCTATTGCATTAAGTGCAACCGGACCGATATTGCGAAGCACAGGTCTGGCCTGGGATCTCCGTCGTGATTTGCCGTATTTGCATTATGACGAAGTTGAATTTGATGTGATTGTCGGCAGTTACGGCGATGCGTTTGATCGCTATTCAATTCGTCTCAACGAAATTCGCGAGTCGATGCGAATCGTTCGACAAATTTTAGATCGCATGCCACAAGGTGATTATCGCATTCAGGATAAAAAAGTTACTCCACCACCACGTGGGCGCATTGACGAATCAATGGAAGCATTAATTCACCACTTTAAAATTTTCACCGAAGGTTTCAAAGTGCCAGAAGGCGAAGCGTATGTCGCAATTGAAAGTCCACGTGGCGAAATCGGTTGTTATATTGCCAGCGATGGCTCATCAACTCCGTATCGAATGCACGTTCGTGCCCCGAGTTTTGTAAACATTCAGTCGATGCCGTTGATGATGCATGGCGGGCTGATTGCAGATGCAGTAGCCGTTATTTCTTCAGTTGATCCAGTTCTTGGTGAGGTTGATCGATGAGTCGTTTGTCTGAAAAAAATTTAGTGATAGCCAAAGAGATCATTGCTCGTTATCCGCGCCAAAAATCTGCTCTGATCCCTTTGTTGCACCTGGCCCAAGAGCAAACCGGTTATATCAGCCGTGACGCAATGGTGCATCTCGGCGAACTAGTTGGTGTCACCTCTGCCGAGGTATATGGCACGGCGTCTTTCTATGAGATGTTTCGGTTTGAACCGATCGGAAAGTATCTAGTCAATATTTGTGGAACGATGTCTTGTGCTTTAATGGGCGCCGAAGAACTAATGCATCATGCCGAAAAGCGTCTTGGTGTCAAAGCAGGTGGCACAACTCAAGACGGTATGTTCACTCTCGCCCACGCAGAATGTCAGGCGGCGTGCACCGAGGCCCCATGTCTGCAAGTCAATTATCGTTACCGCTTACGCGTTACAACAGCAGATCTTGACAATCTGATTGACGACCTGCAAGCGGGAAATCTATCCGATGAGTTTCCTACGCACGGCGTGCTTGCAAAGGTTCGTCAAGTGATACCTGCTGATCGTGCAGTCGGTGCGGTCGCTCCAGAATTAGTCACTGAGTCACCGGCTTGGTTAGACGGAAAGGCGGCGTTATGAGCACAACTTTTAAGCATGCTCCAGGTTTCGTTTCAGGCGATCGCCCGAAAATTGTTACCTCACGATTTGAATTTGCCGACTCGTTTACTATTGAGCGCTATTTGGCAACTGATGGCTACAAAGGTTTACGAGCTGCGCTAACGCGTTCCGCAAATGAAATTCATGATGAAGTAAAAAGTGCGACTGTGCTTGGTCGCGGAGGTGCTGGGTTTCCAGCCGGAACAAAGTGGGGACTAACCCCTCAACAAGTGTGGCCCCGATATCTCGTTGTTAATGGTGACGAAAGTGAACCAGGAACTTATAAAGACAGATTGCTAATGGAGCGCGATCCACATCAACTCATTGAAGGTTGTTTGATTGCGTGTTATGCAGCTGGGTTATCGCAGTGCTTTCTATATATAAGAGGTGAAATGGCACTCGCACAAGAACGTGTGGCGATTGCGTTGAACGAGGCTTATGCCGCGGGTTATGTAGGCAAAAATATTCTCGGTTCGAAATTTTCCGTAGACATTGTTCTGCATTGGGGTGCAGGTGCCTATGTTGTCGGAGAAGAAACCGCACTGATCGAAAGTCTCGAAGGAAATCGTGGCATGCCTCGCTTGAAACCGCCGTTCTTTCCTGCAGTTAACGGACTGTACGGTCAACCGACGATTGTCAACAATGTTGAAACTCTCGCCAATTTGCCGTGGTTGTTGTGCAACGGCGTTGATGCATACACAGCAATCGGCACGAAAACATCACCAGGCACACGAATGGTTGCAGTTTCTGGGCACGTTAAGCGACCAGGGGTTTTTGAAATCATTAATGGCACGACAACATTTCGCGATCTAATTTTCGGTGAAGAGTTTTGTGGCGGAATCAAAAATGACAACAAACTCAAAGCGTTTGTCCCAGGTGGAGGTTCTGCTCCATGGTTTACAGCTGATCAATTAGATTTACCTTTCGAGGCAAGTCAAGTTGGGCCTGCTGGGTCAATGCTTGGTTCTGGTGCCGTAATCGTGATGGATGAGACAACGGATATACCTGCAGCCGCCCTGACACTTACGCATTTTTACGCGCACGAATCTTGTGGCAAGTGCACACCATGTCGCGAAGGCGGAACATGGCTTGAAAGAATTTTGCGTCGCATTGTTGACGGCGACGGCACAGATGCTGACTTGCAGCAACTCCTCGAAGTCGGTGCGATGATTTGTCCCGGTGACTTTCCACATGCAGCAAATGAAAAACTAGGTTTAACCGCCGTGCCTTTCCCATACAAAATGACAACAATTTGCTTTGTTGGTCCATCGGCTTTTGCCCCAGTTCACTCAGCGCTGACATTGTTCAGAAGTGAATTTGAATCACGTGTAACTAAGCGTGTGACGATTCCAGTGACATCGGTTACGTCAGTCAAGACGGTTGCGACGGCTGGTTTGCACTCATGACAATTGTTGATCCAGAAAAAATTGTTGTTGACCCGAATGTCGTGAACATCACGATTAATGACAAGCCAGTAGTAGCTCACAAAGGCGAAGTGATTATCGCTGCTGCTGATCGCACAGATGATTTCATCCCAAGATTTTGCTACCACCCTCGCATGAGTTCTGTCGGCATGTGTCGTCAGTGTCTAGTTGAAGTAGAAACACCGCGCGGACCAATGATGGTTGTGTCGTGCATGACGCCAGTTGCTGAAGGTCAAATCGTTCGTACCGCGACAGACAATGTTAAAAAAGCTCAAGAGGGTGTGCTTGAGTTGTTACTCGCTAATCATCCACTCGATTGCCCTGTTTGCGATAAGGGTGGTGAATGCCCGTTGCAAGATCAGGCGTTTAGTCACGGACCCGGCGAAAGTCGGTTCGTTGAAGAAAAGCGCCACTACGAAAAGCCAATCGCAATTAGTGACATTGTCTATCTTGATCGTGAGCGTTGCATATTGTGCGATCGATGCACGAGATTCGCCGACGAAGTTGCAGGTGATCCACTGATTTCATTTACTAGTCGTGGCAATGACACACAGGTAATGACGTTTCCTGAAGAACCATTCAGTAGTTATTTCTCAGGCAATACGGTTCAAATTTGTCCAGTCGGTGCGTTGACTGCAAAGCCATATCGATTTAAGGCCCGTCCATGGGATTTAAATGAAACCGAAACAACTTGCACCTCATGCTCGGTTGGATGTCGCATCGTTGTGCAAAGTAGCCGAGATGAACTTGTCAGGTTTCAAGGTGTAGATATTGACCCCGTCAACTGGGGCTGGTTGTGCGATCGCGGTCGCTACAACTTCGAATCAGTTAATTCAACCGAACGACTCACAACGCCATTAATAAAATCTGATTCAGGCCTTGTGCAAAGTTCGTGGTCGGTCGCTCTTGATTCGGCCGCAAGAATTATTCGCCATGCTCTCACAAACAATGCAGATTCAGTGGCGATTCTCGGTGGAGCACGGGGCACTAACGAAGATGCCTTTGCTTGGGCAATGTTGGCAGATGAACTGAAGATCAATCAACGAGACTCGCAACTTGGTGACGGTTTAACTCCAGAAATTTTCAATCTTGCACAAGCATCAATCGACGAAACATGTGCAGCCAGCACGATCATTTTGTTGAGTCCTGATCTCAAAGAAGAATTGCCGGTTCTATATCTACGAATTCGAGACGCCGCGCAAAAACGTAAATCACGAATCATTGAGTTCTCTTCGCACGACTCTGGTTTGACGCCGTATGCATGGAGAAGTATCGCATTTGAACCAGGTCGTCAGGCTCAAATTGTCCGTGAGACGTTAGAAACCAAAGAGATGCAAGAGCAAATTCAGCGAGGTGAGGTAGTCGTCGTGGTTGGTCGCGCGAATTTGGCCGAGAACGAAGCGTTCACTTTGCATGCGCTAGGCGAAGTGCTTCATGCGATTCCGAACGCAAAAATTCTTCCTGTATTGCGTCGCGGCAATGTTCGTGGCGCAGTAGCTGTCGGTCTTACACCTCAACAAAACTCCGGTGACGCAATTGATATTTTGACAAAAGCTGCAGCCGGAAAAATCAATTGCTTAATTTTGCTCGGGGCGAATCCACTTGCCGATGTCGCTGATTCGATACTTGTTAAGCAAGCGCTCGCACAAATTAAAAATGTCATCAGCATCGACACCTTTGTTACAAGTTCAAATCAAAACGCTGATGTTGTTTTTCCGGCGGCTGCGTTCGCTGAAAAAAATGGAACAACTACGAACCTCGAAGGTCGCGTCAGCAATGTCACTCAACAGATCACCCCACGTGGCACGTCACGTCCAGATTGGATGATCGCAACGGAACTTGGGCTAAGTCTTGGGATTGATCTTGGTGTCTCAAGTCTTGATGAGTTGCACGAGAAAATGATTTCGGCGATACCAGAGTTTTCTTCTTGCGCCAATGAGGCGGCAATGCAAAGCGATGGTGTGCTAATGGTTCATGAAGCATCCGCGACTATTTCGCGTGGGTCTAAAGTTTTGGTAGATCGAAATTCATATGATTACCGTCTGATTGTGTCTCGAACAATGTATGACGCGGCTCAGTCAACAATCACAAGTGGCTCGCTAGTGGGCATAATCACCGAATCAACAATTTATGTTCACCCGTTAGACCTTGCTCGCATCGGTGTTGTAGACGGCACAAATATTCGAGTCGCCGTTGACGAAATCAATATTGTCCTACCAGTTAGGGCGCATAGCGGAGTTCATCGAGGAACCGCCTGGTTGCCATACAACCACACAAATGTGGATATTCGTCCATTGTTGAATATCGCAGCAGATGTGATCGACGTTCGAATTGAGCAAATCAAGTGATCGCCCTAGACAGTCTGTTGTCGGACGAAATACTTTGGGCGCCTTTGCTGATCGTGTTGTTGAAGGTCGTTGTCGTCTTCGTCGTCGGATTGTTGTCAACCATGTTGATGGTGTGGTTTGAGCGTAAGGCAATTGCTGGAATGCAAAATCGAATTGGGCCAAACAAAACTGGTCCGTTCGGAATCATGCAAACTCTTGCCGACGGAATCAAGCTATTTTTCAAAGAAGATTTGATTCCAAATAGGTCAGATCGCTTTGTTTTCGCTCTTGCGCCATTTTTGTCTTTCGTTCCGGCATTTTTGGCGTTCGCAATTATTCCACTTGGTGGAGATTTTCGTAACGGTAACGGTGGAGAAGTCACTTGGTTTGGACAAGTAACAAAAGTGCAACTTGCTGACCCACCAATTGGGGTGCTTTTCGCGCTCGCGATTTCTTCAATTGCTGTTTACGGCATCATGCTTGCAGGTTGGTCAAGTGGTTCAAAATATCCTCTGATTGGTTCTGTTCGAGCATCGGCACAAATGGTGAGTTATGAAGCAGCCCTTGGTTTGTCTTTGGCCTGCGTGTTACTGCTCGCTGGCACACTTTCAACAAGTGGCATCGTTGCCGCGCAAGCGACGATCACTCAGTGGCACGTTATTTCAACTGGCATCGTGCCATTTATTATTTTTCTAATTGCCGCAACAGCAGAACTAAATCGCCCGCCATTCGATTTGGTTGAAGCTGAGCAAGAGCTTGTCGGTGGCTTTAATACAGAATATTCATCAATTCGATTCGCATTGTTTTATCTTGCAGAATTTATGAATACGGTGACCATGTCGGCGTTAATCGTCACTTTGTTCTTTGGCGGTCCACAACCGATTGCGTTTGGAGATTTCGTTTTTGATATACCTCTCATCCCAAATGCTCTTGAGGGCACGCTTTGGTTGCTGGCCAAAGTACTTGTGTTTCTGTATATCTATATTTGGTTTCGTGCAACTCTTCCAAGATTGCGTTACGACCAATTAATGGATCTCGGTTGGAAGGTACTTATCCCGGGATCACTGGGATGGTTCATGTTGTTGGCATCACAGCGCATGGCTCGACAAAACGAATGGAACATTATTTTGGTTACATCTATCTCGGTTGTCGTGATGGTGGGTGGCTATCTACTTTTGCAAGCCGCATTTACTCAAAGCGCGCGGCAGCGTGAGACACAAGGACCAATGTTCTAATGGGATACCTCGGCGGATTTATTGTCACGCTTCGTCAACGCGGAGTAAAGAATCGTGTCACAACGCAATACTCAGGTGGTCGAGTGTTTCGACGCAACAAAAAACGTGCCGTCAAGATGGACGAAAAACTTGAGAAGCCAGAGCGTATGCATGGTCGCCATGTTCTCAATAAATATGAAGACGGTATGGAGAAATGTATTGGCTGTGAGTTGTGTGCTGCGGTTTGCCCAGCCAAATGCATTCATGTTCGTGGTGCCGACAATGATCCAATGAAGCCAACCTCGCCAGGAGAGCGCTTCGGTTGGATTTATGAAATCAATTACCTGCGTTGTATTCATTGTGATTTGTGCGTCGAAGCCTGCCCAACTGAGGCGATTACCGAAACAAAGCTTTTTGAATTTTCATTCACGAATCGTCAAGATGCGATCTATACAAAGAGTGAACTTCTCGTTGACAATTCTGGCAAACCCCAGCAACTCGCGTGGGAGGATTGGCGCGAAGGTGAAGATTTAAATACGTCAGGCTGGATGCGAGCAACCGCCGCGTCTGGCGATGCAAACTTCACTGGAGTTGTGTCGTGGAGTGGCGAATTGGGTTACGGCATTCGCCCGGCAGAAGACAAGAGCGAATAAATGGAACTTTTTGTTTTTGGTTGTGCTGCACTAATGGTTTTAATTGGCGCAGTCGGAGTAATCACCCGAAAGCACCCGGTCCACGCGGCATTAAGTTTGGTGCTGACACTTTTTGGTGTGGCGGTTCTATTTGTAATTCAACAGGCACACTTTCTTGCCGCTGTACAAGTGATTGTTTATGCTGGCGCCATCGTCGTGTTGTTTTTATTTGTGATCATGTTGTTAGGTGTTGATCGTGTAGAAAATCTTCAAACAGAACCACTTACCACCCAACGCCCACTTGCTGTAATCGTTAGTCTCGGCTTAATTGGTGTTCTCGTGGCTGCATTTGCGACAGGTAGTGGTGTACTTCACGAACGTGGATCAGGCATCTTGGTTCCTGACTCGACCACTGGTTCTGATGCGAACACTATTCAGCTCGCTGAATCGATTTTTTCGCAATATGTCGTCGCATTTGAAGTTACGTCGGTGCTGTTGGTTGTTGCAGTCGTTGGCACGGTGCTTCTCGCGCGACGAACTAAAGACTCAGTTTCGGAAAATCCAAAATGATCGCTCTCTCGCTCGCGCCGACCGCATCTTGGTACCTCGTACTAAGTGCTGTGCTTTTCGGTATCGGAACATTTGGGGTTCTAGTTCGTCGAAACCCATTAGTGATGTTTATGTGCATCGAATTGATGCTCAATGCTGTGAATCTCAGTTTCGTAACTTTGGCGCGACAACTCAATGACATAAACGGTCAAACAATAGTTTTTTTCGTAATGGTTGTAGCTGCCGCTGAAGTAGTCGTGGGTCTTGGCATCATTGTGGCAATCATGCGTAATCGAAGTTCAATGACCGCCGATGATCTCGCAGAGTTGAAGGGCTAACTATGCTCGACTTAATTTGGTTGATACCTGTGCTGCCGCTTGCTGGGGCTGGCATCAACTTAATTTTGGGTCGCAGACTTGGCGATCCGAAATCAGGTTGGGTTGCGACGCTCGCAACTGCTTCATCATTTTTAGTAACGGTGCTGGCTTATTTTGAAATGTTAGGGCTACCAGCCGAAGAACGCAGTCACGTTGTAAAGATGTTTTCGTGGATTGGAGTTGGCTCGTTGCAAGTCGATCTCGCAGTTCTAGCAGACCCACTAAGCATTGTGATGGCGTTGTTTGTTACCGGTATTTCAACTTTGATTCATCTTTATGCAATTGGCTACATGCATGGAGACGCCAAGTTCTCAAAATTCTTTTTGTATTTGAATCTTTTTGTGTTCAGCATGTTGATGCTCGTTCTTGGCGAAAATCTACTTGTCACTTTCTTGGGCTGGGAAGGTGTCGGTGCTTGCAGCTATTTCTTGATTTCGTTTTGGCACACTCGAAATAGCGCTGCGGTCGCCGGCAAAAAAGCATTCGTCACGAATCGCATCGGCGACTTCGGTGTGATGGCCGCAATGTTTTTGGCATTTAACAGTCTCGGCACACTTTCATATCACGCAATTAACGAATCTGCTCATAGCGGTGAACTGGCTTCAGTTACAGCAACAGCAATTGGGCTGCTACTTTTTGTTGGTGCTTGTGGCAAGAGCGCCCAACTACCGCTTTATCTATGGTTGCCAGATGCGATGGAAGGTCCAACACCAGTTTCGGCTTTGATCCACGCCGCAACGATGGTGACATCTGGTGTCTTTTTAATGACGCGCATGAGTCCTGTTTTGCATGCTTCGTATGAATGGGTGCCAACAGTTATTGCTGTAGTTGGTGCAGCAACTGCGCTTTATGCCGCAACAGTCGCGGTAGCGCAAAACGATATTAAAAAAGTTCTCGCTTACAGCACCGTCTCGCAGTTGGGCTACATGTTTTTAGCAGTGGGTTCTGGTGCATATGTTGCTGCAATTTTTCACATGGTGACCCACGCATTTTTCAAGGCGTTGTTATTTCTAGGCTCAGGGTCTGTAATTCACGGTATGCACCATGAGCAAGATATGCGTCGCATGGGAGCATTACGAAAAGTAATGCCAGTTACTGCTTTCACATTCATCATCGGCTGGCTCGCTATCGCCGGAGTGCCGCCGTTTGCCGGCTTCTGGTCGAAAGACGAAATATTGCTTTATGTATATGCGAATAATCGTGGACTCTATGTGGTTGGTTTGATTACCGCACTATTGACGGCGTTTTATATGACACGCCAAGTCATCATGGTGTTTTACGGCAAAGCAAAATGGAATGATCACAG
>JBILAG010000143.1:0-2953 GCA_044354345.1 Ilumatobacteraceae bacterium
GAGACATTGCGACTTGGAGAGATCGCTGCAAAGTTGGGTTTCAATACTCTTGAATCGCCAGTGACCGGTGGCGTTCACAAAGCAGCCGAAGGTGACATCACCGTTCTAGTAGGCGGAGACGAAAAAGTTTTTGCGGCTCATAAGGACTTGCTTGAGGCAATGGGCAAGCCAGTTTTGTATGTCGGCGAACTTGGCAGTGCCGCTGTGATCAAAGTGATCACAAACATGTTGGCATTTATTCATCTTGTGGCATGTGGTGAAGCACTGATGCTTGCGAAAAAAGGTGGCATTGATTTAGGCATTGCTTACGAAGTAATTAAGAATAGTTCTGGTAATAGTTTCGTGCATGAGACCGAAGGTCAAGTTATTCTCAACGGAAGTTACGACATTGGATTCACGATGGATCTCGCACTCAAAGATATGGGCTTCGCAATGGAGTACGGTCGTAAGTTCGGCGTGCCACTGGATGTTGCAAGCACAGTTCAACAAGCATTCGTGCGAGCTAAATCTCAATACGGAGGCGAAGTGTGGTCAACGCAGGTTGTCAAACTTCTCGAAGATGCACTTGGTACAGACTTGCGAGCACCTGGGTTTCCTGACAGATTGCAATAGAACTAAATAATGATTGCTGAGCATTCTGCTCGACGCGATTTAACTGTTGCGTTTCGCTGGGCGGCAAAGCTAGAGATGCATGAAGCTACAGCGAATCATTTCAGTGTTGCTATTTCTCAAGACTCGCAAAACTTTTTAATTAACCCTGCTGGTCGTCACTTTTCGCAGATGCGGGCGAGTGACCTCGTTTTGGTTGATTTGAATGCAAAAAACTTTGGCATCACAGAAAGTCAATTGGTCGATCCAACGGCAATTAATTTGCACGGCCAGTTACATCGACTTTTGCCACATGCCAAGTGCATTTTGCACACTCACATGCCGTATACGACTGCGTTGGCGTGCCTGCGTGATTTTGAATTCTTGATGCTTGATCAAAACGCATGTCGGTTTTACGAGCGCATCGCTTATGACCGCGACTATTCGGGGATGGCGCTTGAAGCCAGTGAAGGTGAGCGCGTTGCGAAAGTCTTAGGTGACTCAAAAAGCGTATTATTCCTTGCGAATCACGGTGTGATAGTGGTTGGTAATTCGGTGGCAGAAGCTTTTGATGAGTTGTACTATCTCGAAAAAGCAGCGCAATTGCAGGTACTCGCGCTTTCAACTGGTCGCGAACTTGCGCTGATTGACGATCAAACTGCAACATTGGTTTGCAAACAATGGCTAGAGTATCCGAAGTCTGCAGAGCATCATTTTGCGGCGCTCACCGAAATCCTTGAAATTGAATCCCCGGAATATAAAAATTAAACACTTATCCAACATATTGAAAGGTCTGAAAAAGTGAAAGCAGCAGTTTGTCGAGAGTTTGGTAAGCCACTAGTAATTGAAGAAGTGACATTGGCAAAACCACAAGCAGGAGAGTTGCGAGTCAAAATTGCTGCAACTGCGATTTGTCATAGTGACATTTCATATGCCGACGGCGCATGGGGCGGAACTTTGCCGGCGATATTTGGGCACGAGAGTGTTGGCGTAGTCGAAGAAGTCGGTTCTGGGGTCACGTCTGTAAAAGTTGGCGATCAAGTTGTTGTAACTCTGATTCGTTCTTGCGGTCATTGTCGTGGATGTTCCCGCGGGATGCCAGTTACTTGTGAAACTTCTTTTCCGCTTGATGCGAAGAGCCCGCTGACATCTAAGTCAGGTGAGTCAATCGTGCAAGCAATGCGTACAGGTAGTTTCGCCGAATATGTAGTTGTTCATGATTCTCAAGTTGTAGTGATTTCGAAAGATATCAAAGCGGCCAGCGCATCGTTGCTTGCTTGCGGTGTGATCACTGGTTTTGGCGCAGTCACGAACACAGCAAAAGTTGAGCCAGGTAGTCATGTAGTTGTTATTGGTGCTGGCGGTGTTGGTTTGAACTCGGTGCAGGGTGCTCGCGTGAGTGGTGCTCGGTCGATTATTGCGGTTGATCTTTCGGATTCGAAAATTGAAGCAGCCAAAAAATTTGGTGCAACGCATGGCATCAACTCAGGTATAGAAGATGTTCTAAAGCAAGTGCAAGCAATCACTGACGGCCGCGGTGCTGATTATGTATTCGTCACAGTTGGAGCGAAACAGGCTTTCGACTCGTCATATGGCTTGCTTGCTAAGTCTGGCACCGTAGTTTTGGTTGGTATGCCAGCAAACGGAGTGATGTCAGAAATTGACCCAGGCACGATGGCGGCATACAGTCAAAATATTCTTGGGTCAAAAATGGGTTCGGCTCGAATTCAAGTAGACATCCCAAACCTAATTTCGCTTTACGAACAGGGCCGTCTCAAGCTAGACGAACTGGTGACAAAGACTTATCCTCTAGAAGAGATCAATGAAGCAATCGCAGCAGTAAAGCGTGGCGATGCATTGCGAAATGTGATTGTTTTTTAGAAATTTAAGATTCACAAATAGATCGGTGGGGTCATGAAAATTGAAAAAATTCAAACGTTTGTTGTTGGTAATCCACCACCGCGCACGGGTGGTCGGTATTTTATTTTCGTAAAATTGACAACTGATACCGGCGTCACTGGCATCGGGGAGATTTATACCGCAACTTACTCACCACAAATAGTTTGCAAAGTCGCCGAAGACATGTTCGAGCGTTATATTTTTGGCACTGATCCGTTTCACATCGAAAAAATGTGGCGACGCACCTATGGTTCAGGTTTTGCGCACCGCCCAGACTTCAGCACGGCTGGCGTCGTCAGTGGTTTAGAAATGGCGATGTGGGATATCTGCGGTAAAGATACGGGCAAACCTGTTTACGAGTTACTTGGCGGCCAAGTTCACGACCGGTTGCGTTGCTACACGTATCTATATCCATCACATGAGTTTGATGCGCACTCTGATCATCCGCTTTACAGCGACCCAGACC
>JBILAG010000144.1:0-2921 GCA_044354345.1 Ilumatobacteraceae bacterium
CAGCAATGTTGACCACGAAAGTTCAGGCAGATCAACTCGGCTAGAAACTTGCAGTGCGGCAATCCACCCGCGTTCAACTTGTTCAAAACCCGGCAACGCCTCAAGTTCGCTGGCCGAAAGTTTTCCCGAAATTTTGTTTACCGCACCAATTCGAATTGCTGCTCGCATTGTGGCGTGATGCCCCACCGGAAACACGACACTGCCACTTGGCAAGTCAATGCCTTGCACCCCAGTTGGGCTTGGTTCACGCATCGTTGAAATATCTGCACGATCAAACGCCACAGCAAACGGCAACGATGAGTCGTTATAAATTTCAATAACTACGACGCCACCAAAATTGGCAACACCATAAACGCGTTGCACTGCATCGCCACCCGGAACTTTCAACCGAGTCTCAATCACCGGCACACCAGAAACTTGTCGCTGACGAATAGTTGTTTCACGAGCTGGCTCATACCATCGATCATCTGCGGCGATAAACCATCGCAAACGAACGTCTCCGTCAACCAATACGTCACCCCACGGAGTGACTTCGCCTTGCCATTGCGCACCGCGCACACCTACTGTAAGCATTAGTCCAACTCTGCTTTGCTGGCTCGAGACATCAGTTGCACCATCGCATCGCTCGCACTTGTCGTGCCTTCGCAAACTGCTGCAACTTGCTGAGTTATCGGCATGTCAACTTTGTATCGCTGCGCGAGTTGCGATACCGAGAGTGAAGACTTGACGCCTTCAGCGACCATCTTCATTGACCCCGTAATCGAATCAATTGACTCGCCTCTGCCCAGTCGCACGCCAACTGCGTTGTTACGGCTTTGTGCCGACGCACACGTCGCGATGACATCGCCAATGCCGGCCAAACCTGTAAATGTGCTGGGATTAGCGCCAAGAACGACACCGAGTCGTGACATCTCAGCAAGCCCGCGCGTAATCAATGTCGCTTTTGAGTTATCTCCAAAGCCCATTCCTTCAACAATGCCTGAAGCAATCGCAATTACATTTTTTACGACTCCTCCTATTTCGCAACCGAGCACATCAGGGTTCGTATACACGCGCAAAGTTGGTCGAGTCAGCAGTATTTGAATTTGCTTTGCAACCTCATCGTCAGCGCAAGCAATAACTGTGGCAGCAGGTTGGCCAGCCAAAATTTCGTGCGCCAAATTCGGTCCAGTTAAGACTGCAACACTGTGGCGCGGCAAAACTTTAGCAATGACTTCGCTCATTCGCATCAAGGTTTCGCGCTCTAAACCTTTTGTCAAACTCACGATCGGTGCACTCGGCGAAATATATTTTGCGACTTCAATGAGTACTTCACGAAAACCATTTGATGGCACCGCCATCATCACGACTGATGCATTGCGAACTACATCTTGCAAATTTGCCGAGCATGACAAACTCTCGGTCAGTACTGCCCCATCGAGATAGTCGACATTTTGGTGTTGAGTGTTGATCTGTTTGGCAAGTGAATCTCGCCTAGCCCACAACATCGTTGGCTGATTTTGCGCCACAACACTGGCAACCGTCGTGCCCCACGAGCCCGCGCCAATGACCGCAATATGACTATTCACGACCCTCAGCGTATGCGAGCACTAACTATTAGTTTCTTTAATTTGAGCGATCAAACCGTAGGCTTCGCACGTGCCTTCGCAGCAACCAGCCGATTTGAGCGAAACATTGGCGATCCTCATCCCAATTAAGGCTTTTCATCAAGCCAAAGAACGACTGTCAGATCTGCTGACGCCGGCTGAGCGTTTGGTATTGGCCAAAATGTGCGCCGAACGGGTGATTCGTGCGGCAATTGGCTACCAAGTTTTTGTTGTGTGTAATGACGAAGAAGTAGCCGAGTGGGCTCGGGCACAAAACGCCAAAATTGTTTGGCAATCTGAGTCTGGTCTAAACAACGCGATTAAAGCTGGCGTGAAAGCTGTTCGGGCGCGAAACTTCGAATTAGCAATGATTATCCACAGTGACCTACCGCTAGCCACTGGCTTTTCCCACCTATTCGAAAATTGCGATCTACATACCTTAAAAACTTCAATCACCGTTGTGCCTGATCGACACGAGGATGGCACAAACGTGATGATCGTGCCGACGGCGAGCGACTTTGAATTTGCTTACGGCAGAAACAGTTTCATTGAGCACCAGCTTGTTGCTCAGAATTGCAATTTAACGGTGCGAATCGTCCACGATCAATATTTATCTGTCGACATTGACACGGCACAAGATTTAGATCTTGCTCAGAAACTTCAAAACAATAATCAACAAAATAAATTACGCTAGAAATAGAAGAAGAGGGGCCGAAGCCCCTCTTCTCACAGTATTCCGAACTGTATTGCTTAAATTGGCTTAAAGCCTTATTTCTTCTTGGCCTTACGCTTCTTCTTTGCAGGTGCTTTCTTTACGGCTTTTTTTGCCTTCTTGCGCTTTTTTGCTGCCATTTTATTTCTCCTTGTTGTTTGTTATTACTTAATTAACGGTTTGGATTCAGTGCAGCTTTGAGTGTTGAACTCGAGCTGAACTTCATCGCTGTTGATGCCTTCACCTGAACAGGAGCCCCAGTTTGAGGATTCCTGCCGATGCGGGCTTTTCTGCTTGAGGTGCTGAACGAGCCAAAACCCGGCCATGCAACCTTGTTGCCTTGCTTAGCGGATGAGACGACGAGCTCAAAGAATTCGGAAATCGTGCGTTCGGCATCTGCCTTCGACACTCCAGCTTTCTGTGACACTGCATCAATCAATTCTGCTTTAGTCATTATCTAACCTGCTTTCTCAGTTACGGATTACCGTTACGCATATATTTGAGTAGATCGGCGAACAAATTGCAAGCATTGTCGTGATTTTGAGAAATTTCTCTTGACGTTCGAAGATATTGAAAAAATTCAAAAACTTGCAAATTATTTTTCATCTCCAATCAAAATTTTT
>JBILAG010000145.1:0-2908 GCA_044354345.1 Ilumatobacteraceae bacterium
TCAGGAATGAATGCTGGCGTTGTCGCGTTGTATCAAAAGTGTCCGCATCTTGGTTGTCGAGTCCCAGAATGCAAAACTTCGCAATGGTTTGAGTGTCCGTGTCACGGTTCGCAATACAACCGTGTCGGAGAAAAAAAGGGTGGACCAGCACCGCGCGGAATGGATCGTTTTGGTGTCTCAGTAACTAATGGAATGATAGTTATCGACACCGGCACAGTTTTCGGTGGTCCGCCAATCGGAACCAATACAACTGGCCAAGAAGCCGAAGGACCGAACTGCGTTGGCGCAGAGGGAAGTCACTAAATGAATGCCGCAATTGTTATCGCCGATACAACAACAACGATCGCTTGGGTAATTCTTCTCGCATCAGTGCTCGGTTGGATCGTCTACGGTTTATCAAATATTCGTTCGGCGAAACGCGAAATTGGTTCTGAAATCAAGCTTGCCGCAAACCGCAAACCGTATTATGACGACGAGCGTCTTGAAGGTGAGAAAATAGAGCGCACGCAGTTTATTGGCCTTGCGTTTCTTGCAATAGTTACGATCGCGCTTCCGCTCTATTGGATTCTTGAGCCTGGTCGCATGGTCGGAGCAGAAAAAGAATTTCAACATCAATTTGAAGAGTGGGGCAGTGGACTATTTGCAACCACAGCAGATGGTGGCTTTAATTGTGCAGGTTGTCACGGGGGAGTGAAAGGTGGCGGTGGCGTTGCGTCGTACGCGATTACTGATCCGTCCACCGGTGAAGTAAGGCAAGTCAACTGGAAGGCGCCAGCAATTAATACCGTCTTCTATCGTTACAGCGAAGAAGAAGTGCGATTTATTTTGAACTACGGTCGTCCGTTTTCGCCGATGTCTGCTTGGGGCCTAGTAGGCGGCGGACCAATGAACGATCAACAGATTCAAACCGTAATTGAATATGTAAAGAGTATTGAGATCCCACGCGATGAAAACGGCAAGTTGCCAGAAGCTAAGCAACAAGAGATTCAAGCCGAAGCAGAGCGATTGGTTAAAGCAAAGACTTACTCCACTATTGGCGAAGCATTGTTTAATTTGGATTTAGGCAGCGGAAACTTTTCGTGCGCTCGTTGCCACACGAAAGGTTGGTCATATGGTGAACCACAAATCACTGGTGGTGGTGCGCTTGGCCCGAATCTCACTGGCGGTTCAGCTGTACGCCAGTTTCCACAACGCGATGAAATGATTTCGTTTATTAAAGGTGGCAGTGAACTTGGCAAAAAATATGGGCAACAAGGCCAAGGTTCGGGTCGAATGCCGGCATTTGGATTAGTTCTCACCGACGAACAAATTGCCGCAGTTATCGATTATGTGAGAGGTTTGTAAATGTTGTCGCTTCTTGCAATAAATTGGGAGCCAGAGTTACGCGGCATTGTTATCGTCGCGATCGCTGTTGGTGTTCTAATCGGTGGAACATATTTAGTAGTTGGCACAAACTTGGGTGCACGACTGGGTTTTCTAATTGTTCTTGCTGGACTGTTTGGCTGGATGGCGACGATGGGAGCAATTTGGTGGACATACGGAATCGGTCTTAAAGGTCGAGAACCATCATGGCAACCCGCTGAGCCTGTGACGATCGTGCGTGAAGCATCTTTGTTGAATAGCGCAGAAATTTTAGAGTTGCCGATAACACTCACCGGTGATGTTGCTAATGATGCAAGCAAAGCATCCGCAGCTTTACAAAGTGAAGGTTGGCTATTACTTGAAGAATCAGATCCGCGTCGTGGTCAAGCGGTTGCGGCTTCGGATGAAATCATTCAACGTGAAGCAGAAGAACTCGTCGCCGGAGAATATCTGTCACTTGCCGTTTATGACAAGGGTGGAGAGCGATGGCCAAAAATAAATGAATCGCTTGATTTCGTAGCGTTCTTTCATAAGCCTCACTTTGCGCTTGTTGAAGTCGCACCAGTTGTGCCGCAGCGCACAGAGCCTGGTCGTGCGCCGGCTCGGCCAGTAGTTGATGCAACCCAACCGCACCGCTATGTACACATGGTCCGCGACCTGGGTAGCAAGCGACAACCCGCAATTTTTATTACTATCGGCTCATCAATTATTTTCTTATTGCTATGTCGAATCTTGCATCGAAGAGATCTGAATTTGCAACAGAATCTTAATGAGCAGTCGCCTGTAAAGGCATAAGTCGTGGGTCAGTATCTTCCAATAGTTGTACTGACAATTCTGGCAATTTTATTTGGCGCAGGATCTGTAGTTGCTTCAAAGTTATTGGCTCCGCGTCGTCCGAACTCTGCCAAAGAAGCTCCATATGAATGTGGAATCGTGCCAAGCCGAGAAGCACCGGAAAGATTTCCGGTGAGTTTTTATGTAGTGGCGATGTTGTTCATCATGTTTGACATTGAAATCATTTTTGCATATCCATATGCGGTCTCAAGTACTGCGTTAGGAACTTATGGCTTCTGGGAGTTCGTCGCATTTAGCGCAGTATTTTTCGTCGCGTTTGTTTATGTCGTTGCTCGTGGCGCACTTGATTGGGGCCCAATTAATAAGCCTCGTCAATTATTGACAATTGACGACGACATTTTTTCGGCGTCGCGCACCACTGCAACAACTATTCGTCGTGTAGGCCTTGATGGACGTCGGCCAGAGAAAGTCTCGTCATAATGGGAGCCGTTCGCGATGTATTAGACGACGGCCTCGGCGGTCTTGAGCATAATTTTCTCACTGGGCGAGTCGAAGATCTCGTTAAGTGGTCGCGCTCGCGCTCTAGTTGGGCTGCAACTTTCGGCTTGGCATGTTGTGCAATTGAAATGATGGCCTCAGGCACTGCGCATTATGACTTAGCGCGTTTCGGAATGGAAGTATTTCGCGCGTCACCGCGTCAAGCAGACATCATGATCGTCGCTGGACGCGTAAGTCAAAAAATGGCACCAGT
>JBILAG010000008.1:0-41027 GCA_044354345.1 Ilumatobacteraceae bacterium
AGCGTGAACAAAACGCACAGTCGCCATCCCAAATCAAAAATGATTTTTCTGCGTTAGTTCTTGCGTACGACATAATTCCAAGTTTACTAGCAGGATTACTAGCAGGATTACTAGCAACAACCAATTAGATACGCTTTATCGAGATGTACAAGTTTCTAATTCGCCCAATTTGGATCTTGCTACATGTGGCGGTTATTGCCACAGTTTTATTGATGGTCAACTTAGCGTTCTGGCAAATCGAGCGCTACCACGAAAAAGTTGACTTCAATGCCACTGTTGAACAGCGCATAAACGAACCAATAGTGCCAGTTGAGAAGCTACTGAGCGCAATGAATGATGGCTCAGAATCGCCAGAAACTGTTGAGTGGAGAACAGTACTTGTGGTGGGCGAATACATCGATAGCGAGACTGTTGAAGCTGTCAATCGCTCCCAAGATGGCTATTCGGGCAAGGATCCACTGACGCCCATTCAGTTGGCAAATAACCAACTGTTATTGATAAATCGCGGATTCATTCCGATTTCGAAAGATGTGCGCCCAGCACCAAGTGGCCAAGTACAGATCATTGGTCGTGTCCGCGCGCCAGAAATTCGTCGTCGCTTTCGTATAAGCGACCCAACGCAAGGCGAACTTTTAGAGGTGAGCAATATTGATTTAGAGAGACTAAATAATCAAATGCCCTCAGAACTGGCACCAATCTACGTTGAAGTGCTCGAATCTAAACCACCAGACTCGCCCGAACTATCCCGCATTGCGGCGCCCGCACTATCTACAGGCTCCCATCTGAGCTACACATTTCAATGGTTTACATTTTCAGTGTTTGTACTAGCTGGTTGGATAATTGTGATTCGCCGAAAACTAAAAACAATGCAAGCAATAAAAACTCTCTAAGTTAAATTCTCGACAAAGCCTTCAAGTTGTCGCAAGTTGCGACATTCAAACACACCATCTGTGTGCGCACCGTATTCGCCAACGATTGAGTCACCGGTATTCCAGTAAGACTTTGGCTCTGGGTTGAGCCAATAGACGTGTCGGGCCCGCTTGGCGATTTCTTTGACAACCCAGGATTGTGCAGCGTGATAATTGTTTCGTGCATCACCCAGTAGCAATACCGTTGTTTTTGAATTGATATCTTTTCCGTAACGCTCCCAAAAGACTTCGAATGCATGCCCATAATCACTGTGACCGTCAACCCAAACAACATCAGCCTCGGTGTTCACGCGATTGATGGCTTCACCGATGTCTTCAGTTGACTTGAAATACTTTGTAACTTCGTCGATTCCGTCAATGAACACAAATGAGCGAACTTTTGAGAACTGATTTTGAATTGCGTAAACAAACATCAGAGTGAACCTTGCAAACGCCGCCACACTCCCCGAAATATCGGCAACAACCATTAGTTCTGGCTTAGCCGGGCGTGGATAGCGAAATTTAGGGTCAGCAGGCACGCCGCCATAACTAAGTGAATGGCGCACGGTATTTCGGAAATCCAATGGACCTTTGCGGCCATGTCGCCGTTTTCGCGCCAACCGCGCAGCGAGTTTTCGAGTCAATGGGTACAACGCTTTTTTAAGGCTCTGCATCTCATCACGACTGGCGTGCATGAATTCGACATCTTCGGGCAACGGTTTGCGCAAGGTCTTTGCCATTGCTTCTGCACCACGGTCGGCAACGAGTCTGCGCCGAATCTCTGACTCAACTTCTTGCTTGAATTGCTCTATTCGGCTTTCGAACTCATCTTTTTCAAGACGTTCTTCAAGCGATGTGAGATCTTGCCGACTTGATTCTCGGTTTGCATCCATCAATTTTTGCAACATGTTGTCGAGATCTAAATTACGAAGCGTGCGATACAAATAATAAGTACCGCCAACTGGCCGACCTGGCTCCATGCCGGCGAAGCGTTGCACGGATTGTTTGGCGAGAGCACGCATCATTGCTTGGTCGCCGCTCATTAAAGCACGCATCAGCATCGCATTAATTTCTTCTGGGGTTAACGAATCCATTCCGCCGCCAGAGCCTTTGCCTTCGCCTTGGCCTTTGACCTGGTCCATTTGCTCTTGCATATCACGCCAGAAATCATCTGGTTGACCGTCTTGGGTGATCGCGTATTCCGGGCCGCGCAACGAGAAATAAACCTCGAAAATAGTTTCGAACACTCTCCAGTGAGCATTGTTTTTTACGAGCGTCGCCCCCAGCGCATATTTAAAGGCATCACGATCTTCTATCGGGATTACCTTGACAGCTTCCATTGCATCAAGGTTCTCAGTCAAACTCACAGGCAAACCTGCGTTGCGCAATTCGACGATGAAACCCGACATCAGGTCAAGCACTGGCATTGTGCAACCTCACTTGGTAACGGAGAGTTCTTTGGCTGCTTTGGCTATGTCCGTCTGATATTTAAGAAGAATGTGCAAAGTCTCTTTTGCCTCTTGAGCGTCGATCGTCTCTATTCCAAGCAACATCAAAGTTCTAGCCCAGTCAAGAGTTTCGCTAACAGATGGGGCCTTCTTAAGATCAAGTTGGCGAATACTTCGAACGATACGTGCTATTTGATCGGCCAAATTCTCACTGATGTCAGGAACCTTGTTCAGCACAATCTCTTTTTCACGCTCGAGATCTGGATAATCAACATGTAGATACAAACAACGACGCTTGAGCGCTTCTGACAACTCACGAGTGTTATTTGAAGTCAAAAATACAAGGGGAATTTGCTTTGCAGTAATTGTGCCCAACTCAGGAATCGAAACTTGGTACTCGGAAAGAATTTCGAGCAACAGCGCTTCGGTTTCAAGTTCAACACGATCAACTTCATCTATCAACAAAACCACTGGCTCTTCGCTGGTGATTGCCTCAAGGAGAGGTCGCGCCAACAAAAACTCGCTGCTAAAAATGTCATCATGGATTTCACTCCACGAATCGCTATTTTTATCGGCTTGAATACGAAGCAACTGCTTCTTGTAGTTCCATTCGTAGAGTGCCTTTGACTCGTCAAGACCTTCGTAACATTGCAAGCGAATCAAACGGGCGCCAGTGAGTTCGGCGACGCTCTTGGCGAGTTGAGTCTTGCCTGTGCCAGCTGGCCCTTCAATTAAAACTGGTTTACCGAGGCGATCTGCCAAGAACACAACACCGGCGATCCCGTCGTCTGCAAGATAATTTACATTCTTAAGCCCGCTACGCACGGTAGCTACATCGTTAAATCGTGGTTTCACCCGCACAACCCTAGCGGTTATGGCTCGCCACAACGAAGCGCAACCGAGCCAGAATTCGCAATACGATTAACCGCAATGGCAACGTCCAAAGGCAGTCAAACGCTTTGGCGTGCGAACCTGATCGTGGCTTGTGGCACAGCGCTCAGTCGCGTGACTGGACTAATTCGCATAATAATTTTCGGCGTAATGATCGGCCAAACCGCGTTAGCGGATGCTTATGACGCAGCGAACAATGCACCGAACGTAGTTTACGAACTTTTACTTGGCGGTGTCTTAGCCGCGTCGCTAGTACCTCTATTCACTCGATATATCCAAGACGGCGACGATGATTCTGTCAACGCAATTTCAAGCTTCGCAGTTGTGGCTTTGGCAACAATCACAACATTGGCATTACTTGCATCGCCACTAATCTTTCGGGTCTTTTCTCTAAATACTTCTAGCGAGATTGATGTTGCGTTGTTCAGATCAACTGGCACAAGTTTGACGCGCCTTTTTATAATTCAAATATTTTTCTATGGTTTGACAGCAATTGCTAGCGCTATTTTGAACTCAAAACGCCGTTTCTTTGCCGCCGCATGGACACCCGTTATTGCCAACCTGGTAACTATTTTCACATTATTGGCTATCCCTCGGGTTACTTCAATAAAACCACCCACTATTAGTGAAGTTTCATTAAATCGCTCGCTGCAGCTGCTTCTGGGTCTTGGCTCCACATCTGGGATCATCGCAATGACTTTGTTTATGGTAATTGCACTCTCGCGCAGTGGAGTGAGACTTAAGTGGAACTTCGATCTAAATCATCCTGCAGTCAAAAAGTTGCTGAAACTTTCGGGCTGGGCAGTGGGCTATGTTGTCGCGAACCAAATTTCATTAATCGTTATAAAAAATCTCGCTAGCCCCGGTAGCGGAAACGTTGATGCGTATTCAAAGGCTTACACATTCTTCTCACTACCCCACGGCCTGCTCGCAGTTTCAATCGCGACCACATTTGTGCCTGACCTTGCTCGAGCCGCAACAAATCTAGATCTAGCAAAATTTCATGAGAAATTTATCGCAGGGATACGACTGACTGCACTCGTGACTATCCCTGCAGCATTTGGGATGTTTGTACTCGCAAGACCACTGGTTGCAATGTTGTTACAACATGGCAATTTCAATTCGCTAGCTTCTCAGAATACGGCGCGCGCACTATCGGGATTAGCTATCGGTTTGGCGGGCTTCTCTGTATATCTTTTTGTGTTGCGCGGCTTTTATACAAACAGTGACACCCGAACTCCGTTTTGGATTAATTTATTTGAAAATGCTCTGAACATAGTTTTCGCTATTTTGTTAGTTGATCACTTTGACGTCTTTGGTCTGGGTTTAGCATTTTCACTTGCCTATTTGATTTCTGCAGTTGTTGCATTATTCATGATGCAACGCAAATCACTTGGCTTTAGCGCCAATTCGCTGCTTGCCGGCTTGATACCAATATTGATCAGTGCGGGTGTCATGGCGATATGCGTCCGCTTGGGATCAATGCTGTTTACTATCCACGATTCGGCGGTTGGGCTCAACGCAGCAGTGCTGGTTCTTTGCGGGTCACTAGTCGGAGTAACCATTTATGTGTCAATGCTGTATTTGTTTCAGGTTAGCGAAGTGCGAAAATTGTTTCACCGGCACTAGCAAACAAACTAACTAGTTGCCAAGCAAGATCACGAGATCGTCGCGGTGAATCACCTCTTGAGCCACACCGTCGACTAGATCACGACTGTGCTTGCCAGCACTTGCCCCCGCCTGTATTGCGGTTACCCCCGACATGCCGCGAGCAAAAACGACACCACGCTGGTTCTTAACTTCAATTGTGTCACCAATATCAAAGTCACCAGTCACTGCTGTCACGCCGGCATGCAAAAGTGAAACAGTTTTACGAGCAAGGGCATCTCGCGCTCCGTCATCCACTGTGACTGAGCCAGTTACTTGAGCGGCAAACGCAATCCATAACTTGCGAGCAGTTAATTCACGTTGTCGCGGCAAAAACTGCGTTCCTGCATCTGCAACTTTATTCAATGCATCAATCACAACATTCGTACGCTTGGCCGAAGCGATGACCGTGCGTACACCTGACCATGAGGCAATACGCGCCGCCGCTAGTTTTGACGCCATGCCACCGCTGCCGCGGGTGTTATTTGAAGTACCAGCGCGAACAGAAAGTAGCTCGTCATCGGCTTCAACCGTTTCAATAAAAGTTGCCCTCGGATCAACGCTCGGATCTGCCGTAAACAAACCTTTTAAGTCGGTGAGCAGAATCAGGACATCCGCCGAGACACTGTGGGCAACAAGTGCCGCGATTCGATCGTTGTCTCCAAACCGAATCTCATCACTGGCAATTGCATCGTTTTCGTTGATGACCGGCACACAACCCAGCTCAAGTAATCGCAAAAGAGTCTGACGCGCATGCAGATACTGATGCCGATCAATGAAGTCATTTGGCACGAGCAACACCTGCGCACCAACTAACTGATGACGATCGAGTTGCACGTTGTACTCTTGCATCAAGCGACTTTGCCCAGCTGCAGCGAGTGCTTGCAGTGTCAACATATCGGTTGGTCTTTGACTGAGTTTGAGCGCGGCTACACCGCCTGCAACTGCACCTGAAGTAACAATCAAAACTTCGTGATTCAAACTTCGCAATAAAGCCACTTCATCGCATAATGCGCTGACTGCAGAGGAGTTGATATTGCCTTCACTAGTAGTTATCGAAGATGTACCAATCTTTACAACGACTCGCATGTCATCTACTCAGGTGTGTAGTCGAACGAGAATGTGCCAATCCATATCACGGCGCCCTGCGTTGCACCTGCGCGTGCCAATAATCTCGGCACACCCAATCGTCCCATTCGATCATCAATGTAATTAAGTGCATCTGCATTAGTCACATCGTTGAGCGCAATAGATCGTTCAATATCGCGACCATGTAATCGAAACTCATTGGCGCTAATCCGCTCAACGCGAGTGCCCTGAGGTTCTGGGCGAAAGGTAACTGGGCCTTGTGGAGGTGGTTCTGTTGTACGCGCTTCAGCAACAAGTACAGCAAGTTTATTTAACACTTCACGCACGCCGTCACCGGTAACAGCAGACATCTTGTCGCCACTCCATGCATCAATAACTTCAGCAGGCGCAGAATCTGTTTTTGTAGCAATTACTAATCGCGGACGATCTAAAAGTTCTGGTTGATAGGCCCTTAGTTCGCGCAATAGAACTTCTTCTTGATCCTTTGGCGAAATCTCTTCCATTGAAACTAGATCAACGAGAACACACAACACACGAGCCCGCTCAATGTGGCGAAGAAACTGATCGCCGAGGCCTTTACCTTCACTTGCGCCTTCGATGATTCCTGGAATGTCGGCGATCACGAACTCGGTTGTATTGTTTAGGCGCACAACGCCGAGGTGTGGCTCTAGTGTCGTAAAAGGATAATTTGCGATTTTTGGCTTGGCCGCCGAGACAGAACTAATAAATGTGCTCTTGCCAGCATTTGGAAACCCAACAAGGGCAACATCGGCCATAAGTTTCATCTCAAGTTTCAGCCAGCGTTCAAAACCGTGTTCTCCCTGCTCGGCAAATTTTGGTGCTCGACGACGATTTGATAAAAATCTTGCGTTACCACGACCGCCTTCACCACCTTGAGCGGCCAACCAGCGCGAACCATGTTGCGCGAGATCAGCAAGAGAGTCACCTGTGTACATGTCTTTAACCACGGTTCCTTCTGGAACACCGATCAATAATTCTTCTCCCCGACGGCCGTGCAAATCCTTTCCCATTCCAGAAACTCCGTCTTGGGCACGACGATGCGGGTGATCGCGAAAAGCCAACAAACTTGCAACATTTCGATCAGCAACAAGCCAAACCGATCCGCCATTGCCACCATCGCCACCGTTTGGTCCGCCATTGACAACTGGACCTTCGCGACGAAAACTTACACAGCCACTACCGCCATCACCACCACGAACATTGAGTTGTGCTTCGTCAACAAAGGCACTCATTTGTCTCCATTTTGAGTCTGCCGGTAATAACGACTAACCAGAACCGGGCTATTCAAGGCTACAAGCACGACCAATGACTCACCCTTTGCCTAAGGTTGTGCAATGGCAGAAGAAGTAACACCGCAACCGGTTAGCAAGTCTTGGGCACAAACAATGCACGGGCATGCTGCGGTTGATGCGGCTGAGATACGGCTCGCACACTCTGATTCGTGGGCAGGTACAGGCAGCACACAATTAGTTGAACGACTTGAGCGAGAGGATCGAGAAGAAAATACCTTGTCGGTTCACGCAACCCGAAGTTTTAGTGCAGGCAATCGTGCGATTTCAGAACAACCCGATAAGTTTCGAACATGTTTTGAACGTGATCGAGATCGAATCTTGCATGCATCATCATTTCGACGCTTGGCTGGCAAAACTCAAGTGTTCGTGTTTCCGCAAGATCATCAACGAACGCGACTCACGCACGCGCTTGAAGTCGCACAGGTCGCAAGTTCTGTCTCAAGGGCAATCGGTCTAAATATTGCATTAACTGAGGCGATCGCACTCGGACATGACTGTGGACATGGCCCAGGTGGGCACGCCAGCGAAGATGCATTGTCGATATTCATTGACGGAGGCTATGACCACGCCGTTTGGGGCGCAGACGTAACACTTGTGCCACTCAACTTGTGCAACGAAACCCTTGATGGAATTCGAAATCACTCATGGTCACGGCCGGCACCTAAGACGCCAGAAGGTGAAGTGGTGTCATGGGCAGATCGCATCGCATATGTTTGCCATGATTTTGAAGATGCCGTAGCTGCGGGCGTTGTCACCAGCGAACAACTACCGCAAGAGGTGCGCGAGGCGTGTGGCGTACAGCGTGATCAACAACTTCGGTCTTTCATCGGCGCGATGATCGAGGCCACCGCCACAACGGGACGAATCGCAATGACTTCAAAATGTGCCGATGCATTGGCAACATTTAGAAAATTCAATTACGAGAATATTTACATGCGTCGCGAGTCGCGTGCGCAAGCCGATTCGGTTGTACGGCTTCTACGCGCCCTTGTTGAGCATTACGTGGTTAATCCAAAACTAATGTATGCACCATCTGAGCGAGAACTATTTGATGCACACAGTGCCGAAGCAACAAAACTTGCAGTCACATACGTTGGCGGAATGACAGATCGTTTCGCATGTCGACAGGGTGTCAGTCTGCTCGGCTGGCAAGAATCGCAATTACCACAGGGCATTGGCATTTAGCCTTTAGAGTGGTTTTTGCATGACTCAAATTATTTCAAAACAAAAGATGTGGATTGATACAGACACGGCTTCTGATGACGCAGTTGCGTTGATCCTTGCATTAAAAAGCCCGACAACAAATGTCATCGGTATCTCAATAGTTGCCGGCAATGTTCCAATAGAACTTGGTGTGCAGGCGGCGTTATACGCAATTGAGATGTGCGAGGCGAAAGTTCCGGTTTATGTCGGCGCGACCAAGCCACTTGTGAGACCTTTTTCATCTGCACAAAATGTTCATGGCACCGACGGCATGGGCGATATCGGGCTCAAGTTAAGTGGTCGAATGCCGACATCTCACGATGCGGTTCGCCAAATAATTGATACCTTTCGATCTGCACCCGGAGAAATCGATCTCGTAACTCTCGGACCATTGACAAATATTGCGTTGGCCTTGTCAATTGAGCCTGAGCTTGCCAAATGGGTCAGGCGGTGCGTAATCATGGGTGGCACGGGCGTTTTACCGGGCAATGTTACGGTCGCCTCAGAATTCAATATTTGGGCTGACCCAGAATCAGCGCGAATAGTTTTTGACTCAGAGCTACCACTTGAAATGGTCGGCTGGGATGTGTCGGTTGCCGATGCAGTGATCTCCGATGAACTCGCCGCGGAATTTAGCGGATTAAGCGATCTTGGCAAATTTGCAATGTCAATCCAAAGACAAGTTCGTGAGTTTTGCCGCACAGAAACAAAACTTGATGGCTTCGATTTACCGGACCCAATCACAATGAGCGTGGCTATTGACTCGTCGATGTCGACTTCTGAGATTCGCAAGTATGTTCGTGTTCATCTTGGCGACGGTGATACCCGAGGACAGACCATCGTTGATCATTTAGACATACTTGGCAAAAACCAAAACTGTCGTGTTGTGTTGCGCGTCGATCGCAAACGATTTATCGCGATGATTCGCGACGCACTAGTTAACTAGTAAAAGAAGACTAGTTAGATGCAGGATTAACGTCGACCACTTTGCGGCCACGACGCTCTGCAAACTTCACATTGCCATGAACGAGTGCGAACAATGTGTCGTCACTACCCTTGCCAACATTTTTACCAGGGTGAACTTTTGTTCCACGTTGGCGAATGAGAATTGTGCCGGCGTTGACAAGCGTGCTATCAAAAACTTTTACACCGAGTCTTTGAGAATTTGAATCGCGGCCGTTTCGTGTAGAACCGCCACCTTTGGTTTTTGACATTAGTTAGCCTTTCGCAATCGAAGTAATTTCAACAAGGCTATAGCGCTGACGATGACCGAAGCGTCGTCGCTGATTGGTTCGACGCTTGTACATAAAACCATCAATTTTCACACCAGCAACTTCGCCTAAAACTTTGCCCTTGACCGAAGCCTTGGCAAGTTGAGCAGGAGTAGCAAGCACGGTTTCGCCGTCAACGAGCATGACTGGCGTGAAAGAAACTTCAGCACCCGTCGCTACACCCAAAAGCTCAACTTGAACTTGTTGGCCTTGAGCGACCTTCTCTTGTTTTCCACCTGAGGCAATAATTGCGTACATATTGAAACCCGATCCTATCTGTGTAATTTCTGAACTTGTGCCGTTTTATGGTTAGATTCTGAGTTTTGTATCATTTTTAATCGTTTGATTGCTTAGTCGAGCATCGAGTGATCGACGATGATTCCACGGCCTTGGCAAGTCGGGCATGAATCTACGAAATTGGTCAATAGGCCCTCACCTATTCGTTTTCGTGTCATTTCAACAAGGCCAAGTTCAGAAATATCAAAAACCTGGGTGCGGGTCTTATCGCGCGAGAGTGCATTCTTAAACCGGTCAAGCACTTTGCGTCGGTTCTCACGGATCTCCATATCAATGAAGTCAATAACAATGATTCCACCGATGTCACGTAGTCGCAATTGTCGCGCAATCTCGTCAGCCGCCTCAAGATTATTGGTAAATACCGTTTCTTCAAGGTTTGTCTTGCCAACATTTTTGCCGGTGTTTACGTCAATCACAGTCAATGCTTCGGTGTGCTCGATTACGAGCGAACCACCTGACGGTAACCAGACCTTAATGTCAAGGGCTTTATGAATCTGCTCGTGAACATGCTGGTTCTCAAACAGCGAAAGCCCCTCTGCCTGAGTGTCGAAGAACTCAACACGATCCAAAAATTCAGGATTAAAGTCGCCGATGTATTGACGAACTTCTTCGTAAAGTTCTCGCTCGTCAATGATGATTCCGCGATAGTCACTGCTGAACTCTTCACGAATAACACGCACTGCAAGTGGTGGCTCTCGATACAACAACGTAGGACCACTTGACTTCTTAGATTTCTCTTTGATTTCTTCCCATAGCGCGAGCAATCTCGTCATATCGGTTCGCAGTTCGTGCTCTGTGGCGTTTTCGGCTGCTGTGCGAACGATGATGCCGTGTTCTTCAGGTTTGACGCGATCCAATATTGAACGCAATCGACGACGCTCGTCGTCTGGCAATCGCTTCGAGATTCCGTAAGTGCGCGAATCTGGGATCAATACAACAAACCGACCTGGCAGCGAAACCTCTTGGGTAAGACGACCACCCTTTGCACCGATTGGGTTTTTTGTAACTTGACACAAAATAAGTTGACGTGCTTGCAATACGTGTTCGATTCTTGGCTCCGGGCCTTGCTCAACCACATCTTCTTTGTCAAATTGAACATCACCTCGATACAACACGGCGTTTTTCGGCGTACCAATATCAACAAATGCGGCTTCCATGCCAGGTAAAACATTTTGTACACGACCCAAGTAAATATTGCCGTGAATTTGCTCGCTATCGTCCGCTGGACGACTTACATAGTGCTCGATCAAGCTGCGACCTTCAAGCATTGCCACTTGAGTGAAGTCTTTTCGAACCTGAACGACCATCATGTAGCGACCTAGTGGCCGACCATTTCGTTCTTTTCCGCGACGGCGCTCAATCAATTCAGCGTCTGTTTCAACCGTGGCAACAGTATTAGACCGAGAATTATCGTTATTCGGGCGACGACGACGATTACGACCCCCTCGACGATTACGCCGAACTACTTTTTCGCCATCTTGGGACTCGTTAGTTTGCGAGCCTTCTGATGAAGAACTATTGGGTTTTTGTCGCCCGCGCTTTGTTAGGCCAATTCTTTTTGAAGCGCTTGATTCAACTTCGGCTCCCTGATCAGCAGGTTGAACCGGCGCAGGTCGGGTATCCCCAATTTGTGGCTTACGCACAAGAGCCGCGTCGGCCGCTTCAGGCGAGACTAACCGACCTTCTCTTGGGTGCTCTGGTAACTCTGGGTAACTCATCTTGCTAATCCTTCTAAATCTTATAAAACGAATCGCGCCGAGCGGCTTCGTCAATCACGATCTCGCACTAACACAGGAGACTGAGCGCGCTATATTCGTGAAACTGAACTGGTGGGATTCGCATCCCTTTGCTACAGACTACTGCCCGCCCACCGCTCTCGGACGGTTCTCTATCTAACGCAGACGACGCATGTAAATGCTTTGCATCAAACCCATCAACAGCCCACTTGAAGCCAAATGTGAACCCCCATAAGAGATAAATGGAAGAGGCAGACCGCTAACAGGAGTAACCCCGAGTGTCATGCCAATGTTCTGAAAAACTTGAAATAACAGCATCGTGAAATACCCAGTTGCAAGAAGTCGGTCAAATCTATTTCGTGACAACTTTGCAATCACCCAAACGCGCCAACATATAACCGCAAAAATGGCTAAAACAACAAAGCCACCAAGCATGCCAAACTGTTCACCAATAGCAGAAAATGGGAAGTCTTGAAATTGAACGGGGATAAAAGCCCCGTTCGTGAGTGGCCCTTGCAAGAAACCCTTGCCGAAGAAACCTCCACTTGAAACTGCGCGCTTAGCAAAGCGCACCTGCAAAACAATACTTTGCAACGAAGGCTCATTTGAGTCTTGATTCAGCCAAGCGTCAAACCTTCTTAATTGATATTTGTCGACGATTCCAGAAACCGCAAAAGCAATTGCAGAAATCCCGGCCAAAAGCGCAAACATTACAACCCACAAACGCTTGGCACCTGAGAGCAAAAGAATACCAACTACACCTGCAACAAGAACTGTTGCCGAACCTAGATCAGGTTGTGCCAAAATAAGAATAAATGGCACCGTCAAAATCAAGATAGCAACAACCAGCTCATGATAATCAATTTGGTCTCTAGCCGCATCCGACGTGTAAGCCGCTATCAAGATTAAAACAGTAACTTTCACTAATTCAGCGGGCTGAACCGAAATGGGGCCCAAGTCAAAAGATAATCTTGCACCGCTGCTCACCGCACCGATCACAAGAACAAGAAAAAGCAAAAAAATTGAGCCTGCATACAAATACACTCCACGCTCACGAATCACATCATGCCCGAGAGCCATAACCACGAACATCAACACTGCAGCGAACAACACAAAAAATACCTGACGTTGCACATAAAAATATTGGTCGAAGCCCTGATTCAATAGTCGCTGTCTGGTCGCTGAATAAACAGTGAACAAACCGAAGATGCTCTGCAAAGTTACTGCAGCCAACAAAATCAGATCAATGTTCTTCCAAACCGAGGCAACGTCATAAGTTTGCCTGAACCATTGAGAATTCTTGATCTGTGGTATAAATCTTGACATTGCTACTCGCGAATATCTGATGCGCCACTGACAAGACAAAGTGGGTTACGCAACCGAACTGGCTGAGCAACAATATTGCTTGCTTTGTCTAATGGGTCAGCTGGTAAAACTGCATCGTATTTGTAGCCACCATTGAGCGCAGTAAAAATGCACTTGACCACAGGTGCTGCTGCCTGGGAGCCGTAACCGGATTTTTCTAAGTACGCAAAAATCGTATATGGATTATTTGAATCCAAACTGTAAGCCCCAAAGGCCGAAGAGTCATTCCATGGCAAGTTGTTTAAACCCTGCACTGTTCCAGTCTTTCCGGCGATTGGCAATGCCGCATAGTTGTAGTTACTAAATAGATTCTCACCTGTTGTCTTGTGATAATAATCAAACGTGACGCCAGGCCCGGTTATCGCTCGCGCCATGCCTTTAACTATCGGTTCTCTGATTCTTTCTGTCATATCAATTCGTCGCTTCGGAGAAGTCGGCACCAGATTGTTGACAACTTGGGTTGTCGTCAAATCGGCAAATCCCGGCCGCGCATCAAGAGTTCCGGGGGCAAGAAGCGAAACAGCAATTCTTGGCTCATAAACACGGCCACTATTTGCGATTGCCGAGTATGCAACAGTCATTTGCAGTGGTGTAACCGACAGTAATCCCTGACCAATCGCAAATAGAACCTGGTCGCCAACGTAATAGGCCTCACCAGCCTCTTGCGTAATTACCCCCAAGTTCGCCATCCGCTTTTTTAATTCTTTACTCGGGATTGTCCCTGCATATTCATATGGCAAATCAATATTTGTCGGAGAGCCAAGTCCAAATTTTCGAACCTCTTGTTCTAAAACAGGCGCATACCCTCGTTCTGTGAGAATTTGCTCTCCGATTTTGTAGAAAAAAGTATCGCTTGAAACTGCTATTGCTGATTCAACATTTACTTTGCCATAGCGGCAAGGAAGACCAGTTGAAAGACAAATTGCATTTCTGAAAACACACTTAACGCCATCTTGGCACCTCTCTTCGGGGATACTTTCAAGCTTGTAAGTTCCGCGGTCGTCGAAGGTGTACTGATCTCCGTTCGGCAACTGCCCACTCGCAAGTGCTGCATAGGCGACGAGGGGCTTAAAAGTTGAACCTACGTTATACCGACCCGATATTGCGCGATTAACAAGAATCGATAAGTCTGGATCGTCGGTCCTCGGAAACAATTGTGAAAATTTGTCCTTTGGTAGACCTCCGTCGAACCAACGTAAATCGAACCGTGGATACGACGCCATGGCGATCACTCGCCCATTATTGTGATTCATCACTACTACTGATCCGGCAGGTGCTTTGTAATAATTTATTTCGTCGTAGCGAGGGTCAGGCGTACCATCGGGCATCTTGACTTGCCCTGCTTCGACACGACGACGAACAAGCAATTGCGTTTCAAGTGCCTGTTCAGCGAATTGTTGAACGTCTAAGTCAATTGAAAGTTGTAAGTCGTTTCCTGTGACTGGTTCAACTCGCTCGACGAGTTTAAGAATTGTGCCTACAGCATCGACCTCATAGCGCACATACCCAGGGGTCCCACGCAACTTCGTTTCATAACTTTCTTCTACTCCGTATTGCCCAACTCGTTCATTGGGGTCATAACCGATTGATTTGTAATAGAGTAGGTCATCCTTGAGAATCGCACCCATGTAACCCAAAACATGACCACCTAACGCTCCGTAGGGATAGTTTCGTCGCCATTCTTCGCGAACATAAATCCCGGGGTAATCCTCAACTCGTTCCATTAGATAAAGCGCTAATTCTTCTGACACACCCTCACGCAAAGGAATCGCTTCAAACGGACCGTAACGCTCATCAAGCATTCGTTTAATCAAAACTTCAACCGGAACATTAAGCGGGCCGGAAAGACGTTGCGCCAACTCGTTTCTTTGCGCAGATTTACGCACAACCGAATGATCAATTGTGACAACAAGCGTTCGTCGATTATCTGCAATTACTCTTCCTGCCGAATCAAAAATCCGACCACGTTCGGGTAATAAATTAATGGTTCTTGATCGCACTTTTCCGATGATCACCTCAACATCTCGAGATGCGACTGCCTGCAAAAACCAGAGTCGCGCACCCAAAATACCGAAAAAAACAATACCTATGATTCCTAAAATAATTAGTCGCTTCGGCGCTCGACCGAAATTCTGCATTGACATTATCTATCTTTCTTTCGCTCAGTTAGCGTCCAGCGAGTAATCATAAAGAATCCTGGCGAAAGAACAATATTGATCGCTGCCACCACCGCGATAATCGTGAGCAGACGAAACTCAATCACTACACCTAACCCAACCATTGCCTGAGCTATTAGAACATAAATTTCACCAATTAGTGAAACGATAGCTATTGATACAAGTCGTAGCCACCAAATTGGATTTGGAAAAAAATATAGATACAAACCTGCGGTTGCACCTGTTACACCAAGTGTGATTGACCCTAAGCCTGCTGGAGTTGAAATCACGAAATCAAACATCAATCCTGCGGTCAATCCGACGATTGCTCCAATGCTGATACCGAACTGAATACCGGCACAGATTACGAAAAGTAGAATTACTTGACCTGCAACACCAAATGGCCGAAGTTCTTTGAACAAAGTTGTCTGAAGAGCCAATACAAAGAGGAGCACGAGAACTAACCGTGTCCAACGACTTGCTAAAACTATTAAAAGTTGATTCAAGGAGATTTCTTCTCAGTTATTGGTTGATACAGCAAAATGCGTACAAACGATAAATTCGTTAACTCCGCAGCGATTTCAACTTCTAGTAACGGACCGGCTGAGCCAACTCTTTCGACTACCCGAGATACAACGCCAATCAATACGTCAGGCGGTGCGAGGCTGCGCGAACCACCGGCCGTCACTATCGGTACGCCTGCCTCAATCGAACCAAATCGCAATGAGTTATCTATAAATCTCACTGTCGGTTGACGTGTCGGACCATTGCCTTGGATAACTCCTGTTTCTCTTACATCAAGATCGCTCGCCAAAGGAATTGTTATTGATGTCAATCCTTGCGGAGTAGCCGGCAATGTTGTCACAACAGCTGTGAAACCGGCAATCGGGATTGTCGTTGTCGTAGTTGTCGTAGTCTCAGCATCTGGAGTGTTTGAAATTGGTTCAAGTGGCACCGCCGTTGAAGTCGTAACACTAGTAATACCTGGCAAAGTTGACTCAGTTGTCTTTCGCCCAGTGCTGACAACTTTTACAGAGATCGAAAAATCAGGATCTGTGATCAGCATCACAAACGAACGGTTATTGAAAACTTTTGTGATTCGCCCGATGAGCCCTGCGGCATTAAGAACTGGCATACCGACCCGAATACCACTCTCGGCACCTTGATTAATCTCAATCTTTTGCGAAAAACTCGTTGGCGATTCTCCAATTACTTGTGCCGTAACTGCGTTGATTCCCGCCAAAGTAGGCAACCCGTTTAATGCAAGTAACTCTTGTGACAGCCGAACTGACGCGGCGGCCGCAACCGTAGCGCCCTCTTGCTGTGCGACCTGCTGTCTAAGCAACGAATTTTCGTCTAGCAACTCGTTGTAGTGAGTCACTCCATACCATGCGTTTCCAATGGGTCGCGTGATCACCCTAGCAACTCCCTCAACTGGATAAAACAGAGTTCCAAAAGCCGACCTTAAACCCGCAACTCTAGGTGAGTCTTGCAAATCAAGTGTGACCAACATGATCGAAGTCAACGTCAACAAAATAATTGCTCTCCGCTGAGTCGAGTTTTTAGAAGCCATTAAAAGAAAAACCTTTCGTCTTACGCTTCACTTTGTCTAGTCTTCGCCTTGAGGTGATGATCCTTTAATTGCGCCTAGATTATCAAGCGAATATCCAGCCCCAATGATCACCGACAGTAACGGCTCCGCTGGGATGAACGCTTGAATTCCGGTTTCGTGGGTGATGCGCTCTTGCAAACCCGCGAGTAAGGCACTACCACCGACAATATGCATACCGTTGCTAATTACGTCAGATGCCAATTCGGGCGGTGTTCGCTCAAGAGTTTTCTTGATCGCATCGATAATCTTGTGCACACCATCATCAAGAATCTCTCTGATTTGTTCAGTCGTTACTTCTTGCGTTCGAGGTAAACCTGTGGCAACATCGCGTCCACCAACGTCGCCAACAATTTCTTCTGTAAGTGGCCAAGCCGAACCCAAATGAATTTTCACTTCTTCAGCTGTATTTTCTCCAATATCTAATTTAAAAATTCTCTTAAAACCAGCAATAATAATATTATTAAATTCGTCTCCGCCGATACGCACCGAATTCTCAGTGACAATGCCACCGAGCGAAATAACTGCAACTTCAGTAGTGCCACCACCGATCACAACAACCAGGTTTGCACTTGGTTCATAAACGGGCAAGCCTAAGCCAATTGCTGCGGCGATTGTCTTTTCAATTACTTCAACCGGTCGTCTGGCGCCAGCAAACTCAGCAGCATCTTTAAACGCGCGACGCTCGATACCAGTAAGTTCGGATGGAACAACGACAAGTAACGTTGGTTTGCCCCAGCGACTTGTTAAAACGCGCTGAAGAAATTGTTTAAACATTTGCTCGCATAGATCAAAGTCGACAATCACTCCATCTTTAACAGGTCGCACGAGCCTGAGATTTTTTGGAGTGCGTCCCCGCATCCGCTTCGCTTCGTGACCAACAGCAACCACCAAGCCACTTCGATTATCAACCGCCACCATTGTCGGTTCGTTCAGTACGAGACCTTGACCTTTGATGAAAATCAGAGTGTTAGCAGTACCTAAATCTACTGCGATGGCTCTACTCATTGAGAGAGGATTTCCTCCCACCATTTTAGGAACTTTTCTTATCGCTACCTGGAAAAAAAATCTCTAATTCTCTTGCTGCTGATTCTGCAGAGTCGCTACCGTGCACGAGATTTTCGGTAAATAAAGTTCCCAAGTCTCCACGAATCGTGCCTGGTGCAGCAGCCCGCGGATTTGTCGCACCCATCATTGACCTAACGATCTCCCATGTATCTTGCGGACCCGAAAGTGCAAGAGCGACAACGGGACCTCGCGACATAAACGAAACTAATTCGGCGTAAAAGCCCTTACCTTGGTGCTCTTCGTAGTGGCGAGCAAGGATATTTGAATCTAGAGTACGCATTTGCATTGACGAGATAACCAAGCCTTTGGCTTCGAAACGACGAAGAATTTCACCGATAAGGCCACGCTCTACTGCGTCAGGTTTTAAAAGTACAAGGGTGCGATTTGACATCCCTTCAGGCTAAAGGATGTTCTAGTGGCTCGCACGTTATGGGCGTTTTGTGGCTCTACTCAAGAGAAACGACCGTGCAGCACTAACAATATAAAGAGACCCGGCAACGAGCACAGCATCTTGAGATTGCGCCAATTTCAAAGCGGTCTCACATGCTGATTCAACTGTTTGTGCCACGATCACCTCGTTACAACCGACTCGATGAGCAACTTCAGCCATCTCGTTTGCAGGCAAACCACGAGGCGATGGCGGAGTGCAAGTAATCACAACATCGAATTCAGCCGCTCGAAAAGTTGTTAACAAATCATCTGGGTCTCGACTTCGAAGTGCGCCGGTCACGAGAATTTTGCGCCCAATCATATTGAAATCTTCGAAGAAAACTTCGGCACAAACTTTCGCGCCAGCCGGATTATGGGCGCCATCAAGAATTAAGAGGGGTTGATGACCGAGCACTTCAAATCTTCCCGGCATCACTACGTTTCGCATTGCTTCAGCCAATATCTCAGGGTCAATAATTGAATCAAAGAAAGCCTCGACAGCGCTGATCGCAAGTGAGGCGTTATCACCTTGATGTTCGCCGTGCAACGGCACGAGTACATCTTCATAAATCGTGCGCGGTGTGCGCACCGTGATTAATCGCCCACCGACTGCTAAACGGTTATCGTCACAGCTAAAGTCATCGCCGCGACTAATTCGTGCTTGCGCTGGCATTTCAAGAAATACCTCGCGTAAAACTTCATCAGTTTCGCCGAGGACAACGATGCTTGATGGTTTAATAATTCCGGCTTTTTCTGTTGCAATGTGCTTGACCGTCGGTCCGGCATACTCAGTGTGGTCAAGTGCGATATTCGTGATTACTGCAACATCAGAGTTAATAACATTTGTCGCATCCCATCGTCCGAGCATTCCAACTTCGACAACTGCAACGTCTACAGCCTCATCAGCAAACCAACGAAACATCGCCGCAGTCATGATTTCGAAAAAACTTGGGCGAACTCCCGAAATTATTTCTAGATCAGAAATTGCGCCAACCTGCAAACCAAACTCTTCGTCGCTAATCGGCTCGCCATTTATACAGATTCGGTCATTGATACGGTCTAAGTGCGGACTTGAATAAGTTCCGACTCGCAAACCATGTGCCATTAAAAGTTTCGTTGTAATCTGCGCCGTTGAGCCTTTTCCATTGGTGCCCGTTATGTGTATTGATCTGTAAGCATGTTGCGGATTCGCTATCGCATCCATCAGTCGTTCAATATTTTCTATCGACGGTGAATCAACCCGGCCGGTTCGCTCATAGTTTGAACGCTCGTCAAGATAACGCAACGCATCTAAATATTGCACGAGCGTAACTTAGGTTGAGTTAAGAAGCAGCGCGACGCTGGCGAGCTGCTGGAGCCGATTTTGCAACATAAGAAGGAGCGGATGTTTTGTTCACTGCGCCTAAATCAATTACTACTTTTGCGATATCAGTACGTCCAGGTAACTCGTACATAGTCTCAAGCAAAACTTCTTCGAGAATTGCACGTAGTCCACGAGCACCTGTACCCCGCAACAAAGCTTGGTCAGCCACTGCTTCTAAAGCTTCAACGGTAAATTCAAGTACAACTTCTTCAAACTCAAAAAACTTTTGGTATTGCTTCAATAATGCATTTTTCGGCTCTGTGAGAATCTTGATTAGTGCCGAACGATCCAGACTATTCACTGCGCCGATCATTGGTAAACGCCCGACGAATTCTGGAATCATGCCAAATTTAAGAAGATCTTCGGGAAGAACCTGCGCGAAAAGTTCTCCAGGATCCTTTTCTGTTTTTGACTTGACTTGTGCGTGAAAGCCAACACCCTTTTGTCCGATACGAGAAGCGATAATTTGATCTAGGCCTGCGAATGCACCGCCGCAAATGAACAACACATTAGTTGTATCGATCTGAATAAATTCCTGATGTGGATGTTTGCGCCCACCCTGGGGTGGGACTGACGCAACTGTACCTTCAAGAATTTTAAGCAATGCTTGTTGTACGCCTTCACCAGAAACGTCACGAGTAATTGAAGGGTTCTCACTCTTGCGCGCAACTTTATCAATTTCATCGATGTAGACGATTCCAGATTCGGCTTTCTTGACATCAAAGTCAGCGGCTTGAAGCAGCTTCAGCAAAATATTTTCAACATCTTCACCGACGTAGCCCGCTTCTGTCAGCGCAGTCGCATCAGCAATCGCAAAAGGAACGTTCAATAGACGAGCCAATGTTTGCGCCATGTGCGTCTTGCCGCAGCCGGTTGGCCCGAGCAACATGATGTTGCTTTTTGAAAGTTCAATGTCATCTCGTCGTGTTGACGAATTCTGTTTATATTGAATTCGGCGATAGTGATTAAACACTGCAACTGACAAAACTTTTTTCGCAGTTTCCTGCCCGACTACATATTCATCCAAGAACGCTCGAATTTCTCGAGGGTTCGGCAACTTTTCGAAATTTACGTCCGCTTGCTCGTTTAATTCTTCATCGATGATCTCGTTACAAAGATCAATACATTCATTGCAAACATAAACACCAGGACCAGCAATAAGTTTCTTTACTTGCTTTTGCGACTTGCCGCAAAACGAGCACTTTACCAATTCAGCAGAATCACCAAACTTTGCCATCAGCGCCCCATTTCAAATTTCAACGAATTGGCCCAGAACGATCCGCGAATGCCCGAGTCGAGATAACTTCATCAATGATTCCATAGTCTTTTGCGGCTTGCGCCTCCATTACGAAATCACGATCCGTGTCTTTGTGCACTCTGTCAATCGGTTGGCCAGTGTGCTGAGAGAGAATTTCTTCAAGAATTTCGCGCATACGCAAAATCTCTCGCGCAGCTAGTTCAAGATCTGTTACTTGGGCGTAACCAACTTGCGCATACGGCTGATGCAACAAAACTCGTGAGTGTGGCAATGCCAAACGCTTGCCCTTAGTGCCAGCAGCGAGCAGAACGGCTGCTGCCGAAGCAGCCTGACCCAAGCAAATCGTAGCAATGTCATTTTTAATGAATTGCATCGTGTCATAAATCGCGAACAGCGCCGAAATATCGCCACCAGGACTGTTGATATATATATTTATGTCTTTGTCAGGATTCTCACTCTCAAGGTGAATCAACTGCGCGCAAACCAAGTTGGCGATCGTGTCATCAATGGGCGTTCCAAGAATTATGATATTTTCCTTAAGAAGACGACTGTAAAGGTCGTATGTGCGCTCACCACGGCTTGTCGTTTCGGTAACACTCGGCACGTAATAGTTTCTTGCAAAATCCACAAACACCTCTATTGACTAGTTTTTGTTACGTTTACTTTTACTGACACTATTTAACTCTAAGTAAAGACGCTAGTTGGCGCGAGGGTATCTATGTGTGCTTTAGCAAGTAGAAAACAGCTGCAAAGGCTAAACGTCTACTGGTATTCTTGATGTTGCGTGCACTCTTAATTCAGCGATAGCGCGACAGTGATCGACCTATTTTCTAGTGTTTGTGATCATGTTTGTGGTCATGATCGTGTTCTTGTGCATCATCACTTGAACCAAGTTCGCCAGACTCATCAGTCATGATCTCATCGTGATTGTGGTCACCGAGCACAGTATCTGTATCGATCGCATTACCTTTGTCATCAACAAACTTTGAGTTATGCAACAGCCAGTCGATTGCCTTAGATTTTGAGATTTGCGCCCGCAAATCGGCAATCGCATCGTTCTTGTCATATGCCTTGCGAATCGCTGCAGGCTTTTTCTTAACTTGGGCAGCTATACGTTCAAACTGCATTTCAAGATCATCTTCAGTTGCATCAAGTTTTTGCGCTAGCGCCACGGCACGCAGAGCAATATCAACTTTGACTGCAAGTGTTGATTGCTCTTTAAGTGCATCCACAAATTGCTCGGCTGTTTGTTGTGTAATCGAAAGCCACTGCTCCATCGAAATACCTTGAGATTCGAACTGCTTTAAAGTGTTCTGTACTCGCCCACGTAAATCGCTCGATACCATAGCCTCGGGTGCATCTATCTCAACTAACTCGGCAAGAGCCGAAGTTGTTTTCTCGACAACAGTATTGCGAATCTGATTCAATCGTGATTCTTCGATTCGGCTGCGCACTGCTGATTTCCATGCATCAATAGATTCGTGCTCAGCTAAGTGTTCAGAAACCCATTCGTCATTTAGTTCTGGCAACACTTGCTCTTGCACCTTTTTGACAGTTACTACGAAATCGGCTGTTTCGGTCATTCCAGATGGAAGCGACGTGAATTCAAGTTTTTGACCGGTTGTTGAGCCAATGATATTTTTATCGAAATCTTCGGCTACCCAATTCTTGCCTACTTCATAAAGCCAGTCATCAACATTCAAACCAGGTAGCGGTGAGCCATCGCGCGAACCAACTAGGTCGAGAGTTACTTGATCGTCAATCTTTGCCGGGCGATCTACATCAATGAGGGTTGCATGTCTTTTGCGTTCGTGTGTGACAACTTCTTCAATGTCTTCGTCTGAAGCAACTAAAGCCGGAAGCTCGACGCGCAGACCTTCGTAACCGGCAACATTCACAACTGGGCGTACTTCGCAAGTGGCGTCGAATAAAACATTGCCGTCCTCTTGTCCGCTTGTGAGACTGACTTCAGGCGTGGCGATTATGTCGAGATCATGCTCGCGAACTGCAAGCGCCAATGACGCTGGTATCGCATCTTCAATCGCTTGTGATCTTGCGGCTTCTTTTCCGATTTGGGCCTCAATCAATTGCCGAGGTGCCTTGCCCTGACGAAACCCCGGAATTCGGATTTGAGTAGAGATTTTACGAAATGCGCCGTCTAAGTAGCGCTCAAATTCGGTCTCGTCTACCTCGATTGAAAGTTTAATTTTATTGCCATCTAAGGCTTCAATTGTCGTTTTCACAGTGCCGAGCAGTGTATCTGTGGCAAACTATAACTATGGCTAATTCATCTAGTACATCTAGTTCAAATGCCCAACAGAGTTGGAAACCCCATGCTTTGGCTAACCCACATCAAAATCAACTTGACCTAAGCATGGGCGATGCTGTGCGTTCGACGGTTGAACTCACCGGAGTGCCCGTGGGTAGTGAGGGAAAAATTATTCTTGCCAATGGTTTCAACTGGTTGCGCTACAGAGTGCGTTTTACGAATGGACTTGAGATAGGTGATCTCGACCAGCGCAATATTGAACCGATTGGTAAGACTGCCAAACGTTTGGCAAAAATTGCAAAACGCACAAAATAGTTCATTGCGTCATCACTTCCCCGGGGTGAGAGACGGGTGGTCTCGTTTTGACGGGCCCGCCGGTACACAAATGGTTGATGTTGCGATTAATGCAATGAGCGACTGGGCAGCACACGGTTCAAACGCAAACACAGGGGGTTTCTTTGCTGCGGCCGATGCTTGCGACGCGCTTTTAGAATCAACACGCTCAGTAGTTGGCGAATTTCTCGGAGCTGATCCTGCTGGAATTTGTCTCGGTGCAAATATGACGACAATGACCATGGCGTTTACTCGCGCAGTTGGGCGCACATTGAAACCGGGCGACACAGTGGTGGGCACTCAACTTGATCACGAGGCAAATGTTTCACCTTGGAGAATTGCTTGCGAACGATCTGGCGCGCAGCATTTACTTACGCCATTTGACGTAAAAACTGGTCGTCTCGATATGGACGCTTTTAGCAATCTCGTCACCGACCGAACCAAGTGGGTTGCCATAACTGGCGCATCGAATTTAATCGGCACGATGCCTGACCTAAACACGGCAATCGCAATCGCTCACAAGCATGGTGCGCGAGTCTTTGTTGATGCTGTTGCGCTTGCACCGCACAAGCAAATAGACATTCGCGAACTTGGATGTGACGTTCTCGCAACTTCTCCATATAAATGGTATGGACCGCACGCTGGTGTGATGTATATTGAGCCCGAATTGCTTAACTCATTGCCAATTGCCAAAGTTCGTGCAGCCAGTGAGACTGGGCCGAGAAAATTTGAGACAGGTACACCAAATTTCGAGAGTATTGCGGCAGTTCAGGCAGCTGCACGATTTTTGATCGAAGAAGATATGCAACAACTTGCCAAACTTGAGAGTGCCGTCTTTGCGCCATTACTTGAAGGCTTGCTTGAAACGCCTGGAGTGAATGTGTGGGGACCTCATGATTTGGCATCGCGTGCGCCAACTGTTTCATTCACCGTCGACTCAATGACACCCGATCAAGTCGCACAGCAACTGGCTGCAAAAAAGATTGCTGTCTGGTCAGGCGACTCATACGCAATGGAGATAGTTGAGCGACTTGGTCTAAGAAATAGTGGTGGTGTCGTTAGGGCGGGTATATCGAGATACATAGATGATCAAGATGTGAAACATTTATTGACGACAGTTCGCGGGCTCAGAAGTCGGTAGCATTAGTTAGTCCGGGGAGTGGCGCAGTTGGTAGCGTGCCTGGTTTGGGACCAGGAGGCCGGGGGTTCAAGTCCCCCCTCCCCGACAATTATTCTCGAAAGCTAACTTGGGATGCGATGACACTAAAACGAATTGTAATTAGTTTGTCTTTGCTGTCGTTAATGGCATTAACTGCTTGCGTCGGTACCGAATCATCACGAATAGTCAATGGCTACGAAATCAGGCCCGATGCAAATCTGGCGGGCGCCAATTTAACTGGCACAAAACTTGCTAATTCTCATTTATCTTGGGCAAATCTAGTTGGAGCGAACCTTGCTGGCGCAAACCTTGCGCGCGCTGATCTTTCGTTTGCAAACCTTCGAAATGCAGACTTGACGGGCGCCAATCTCACGCTTGCCAACTTGCGAAACGCAAACCTTGCTGGCGCGAATCTGGCGGGCGCAAAACTTTCTCGTGCGTACCTTTCGTCAGCGAATATGCCTGGTTCCGTATTTATTGGCGCGAATTTGCGAGGCGCCGACATGACTGATGCAACATTGATAGGCGCGAACTTCACGAAATCTAATCTGCTGAACGCAAACCTAACTCGCGCAAATCTCACTAGTGCTAATTTGTCTTTTGCGGTAATTGATTTGATTGACTTAGAAAAATCTCAATTTGATGGTGTGATATTTTCGGGCACCATACTTGATGGTGTTCGTCAACCAATTTTGCCCTAACTAATAAATAGACGAAGCTGTTAGTTTTATGACTTATGAATACTCAAATTACTGATGCAAAGTACGTTTCACTCGTAACATTTCGCAGATCTGGCGATCGCGTACCGACAGCAGTATGGTTTGCCAAATTCGGGGATGACGCCAAGACATATTGTGTAATCACTGAAACTAACGCGGGAAAAGTCAAACGTATCCGTCAGAATCCCAAGATTGAAATTCAAGTTTGCGACATTAAAGGCAAAGTTAACGCAAATGCCACGACTTACCCTGGTGTTGCTCGTCTAGTTATGGGCTCCGAAGCGATCGCAGTACGCAAAGCAATTGCCAAGCGATACGGAGTCACTTACAAAATATTTTCAATTTACAATTTATTTGGTTCAGTGTTAAAGCGCCGGAGCGGCCAGCCTGAGACGAACATAATTTTCACTCTCAACGATTAGCTAGACGCAACTTCAAAAGTCTTAATCTTTCGAAAACCAGCAAGCATTTCTGGTAGCGGCTCAACTCCAATACCTACAGAATTTGGCACGCAAATATGTCCGTTATCTAAAACAAACGGAGCCGTGATATCGCGAGAGAAGTAACGAGCCGAGGCCGAGATATCCCCTGGAAGCGTAAAACCTGGCAATGCAGCCAGAGCTAAATTTGCAGCCCGACCAATGCCCGTTTCAAGCATTCCCCCACACCAGACTGGCACCCCTCGAGACAAGCAAAGATCATGAATCTTCTTCGCCTCGAGGTAACCGCCGACTCGGCCAGGTTTGATGTTGATGATCGAGCAGGCTTTGAGATCAAGTGCACCACGCGCAGTTTCAAGAGATGTGATTGACTCGTCTAGACACACGGGTGTATTAATAACTTTTGCCAATTCGACATGACCAGCAAGATCATCCTCTGATAGTGGTTGTTCGATTAGTAACAAGTTGAAGTCATCAAGTTCTTTTAGACGCTCTGCATCAGCGACTGTGTACGCCGCATTAGCGTCGACCTGCAGCAAAAGGTCATCACCAAACTCTCTGCGTACCGTTCTCACGAGTTCAATGTCCGTACCTGGTTCAATCTTCAATTTCACACGCAGATAACCTAATGCTAGGTACTCGCCAACAACTCTGACCAAATCATCCAAGCTGTTTTGAATACCTACCGAGACACCTGATGCCACTCGAGTTTTGGTAGCACCAAGAAAACTTGCTAAAGATTTATCCTGCTCGCGTAATGTGAGATCGAGCAATGCTGCCTCAACACATGCCTTTGACATGTAATTTCCTCTGATTGGTATAGCACTTCGAACAAAATCTTCAGCTGACGAATCTCCGTGCAACAGTGGTACGAGAAATCGCGAAATTACCTGAACACAGTTCTCGAGATATTCAGATGAATAATTGGGTTCCGTCATGGCGACACATTCACCCCAACCAGAGTGGTTGTCGCTGATGACATGAACATACAGCAACTCGCGCGAAGACTCAATACCAAACGAAGTTCGAAACGGCGAGACCAGTTCAATCTCGCCACGCCATAACTCAATCCCCAGCAAACCCATATTTAATTTAGGTTAGTTTCTTAAAAATCTTGGTGTACCCCACTAGATAACTTTTATCACTCTTAGCGAATTGCTCCTCTTTTGAGATTTCAGTGAAACCGTTCTCCAAGAGAAAATCCATGAATGCATCGCAGGCCTTCGTTAAACCATCCTCAAAATAAATTTCGTCTGCTCCGACCAATAAATTAGTTGCGCCTGCTAGCACAGTTAATTCATTGCCATCTACATCAATTTTGACTTTATTAGGCTTTACAAGCTTCGCATCTTTAAAAAGCTCATCTAAAGATAACTGCAAAACTGATCCAACATGCTCAGTGCTGTCTAAATGGCTACCGCTAGATTGAGTTTCATCACCACCGGCAATTAATTGAAGCGCATCTCCATGCGACAACGATCTGAATTTAACATCAACGATTTCAGTTTTCTCTCCGCATGCCACTGGGATTATCTTCACTTTTTTGAGTAAATCATTCAAATAAAGGTTCTCTTTCAAAATTGAAACATTTAAAGAATCCAATTCACATGCGTACACAGTCGCTACTTTGTCAGCAATCAAAACCGTGTACATTCCGACGTTCGCACCTATGTCTAAAACCACATCACTTGGTTTCATTGCTTTAACCCACGAAATCATAAGTGGCTCTTCTACCAAAACTGACGTGGCACGCCAAAGCAAACGACCATTGCCCGTCCTAAACCAATACATCTTTTCTTCAAACTCAACTCCAAATTTTGGATCAAGCATTTGAATGAATTCATTAGAAAATCTTGATCGACCGTTAATGCGGAACACAAATATTGCTAATTGACAAAATATTCGTACAGTTCTACGACGAAGTGACGGCTTGTATCCCCAAATTTTAGTTTCCATAATTAAATACTAACTTACAAGGCCCAAATTCTAATTATGGCGCATGACGAAGGAGCCGTCACCTGTTAAGCCTTGAACCGAAAAAGAATTAGCAAAGGCTGATTCAAAACTGGCGCGTTGCTCTAGGCGCAATCTGGTGGATGCATCGCGATCAGTATTGCGTAGCCCGACAATATCTAGCGGTGTCGGAATTATAAAATCACCATCTCTAGCAAGACAAGTACTACCGTTCGGTGCAACCGTCAATCCGTCCACCTGTCGTTCAACAACTAATCGATCGGTTTGATCGCCAGCATTTATTAAGTCGTTAATTTCGCCGTAATAGTTCTGACAGTACTTCACAACTTTGGCACCCAGCACGATCAGATTGAAATGTGCATTTCGTCTTACCAAAGGGTCAAATGTCCAAGAAATTACCGAGAATTTATTTTCTTTCGCCCACATCCATTGATGATCCTTAAGTGCTCGACCAACACCAGTGTTAGTCGTGGCGTCAATCACACCGGTCACATGCGAATGTAATTTTCGCTGATAGTTGCCAACAATCGCTAATGAGCCACCAACGAATTGCTTTTTATCATTGACAATTTGCGAGGCCAGACTTGCATATCCGCCTGCATGAACTATTGCAATAATCACATCTGGCGGAATCGGCTCGGCCCCGCCCCATACCTCTGTCAACACTCGCGCTAAATCATGCGCGTTTTCGGGCTTTCTAACTAACTCAATTTCTGTCATTTGAATAAACCCTAGCTTTTCGGCAATGATTGAAGTCATGCCTGTGGAAGTCACCATCGTTAATCACCCTGTAGCTGCTGAGTCCCTCACACATCTGCGGGATGAAAATACGTCAAATCAATTTTTTCGCGCTGAACTTAGAAGACTGTCGCTTGTCGTTGTCGCAGAAGCTACAAGAAATTTACCAATAATCTCAACTCGCGTTCGCACACCGCTCGCAGAAACCGATGGCACTGCCCTCGCTAGCCGACCAGTTCTAGTGCCAGTATTGCGCGCCGGTCTTGGCATGCTGCCTGCAGCCATGGAGTTACTACCAGACGCAGACATCGCTGTCGTGGGTGTGCAACGCGATGAAAAAACTCACATGCCGAGTGAATATGTGGCCAAGTTACCAGCACGACTTGATGGTCGTGCATGTTTAGTACTTGATCCGATGTTGGCAACTGGTGGATCGCTCGCTCACGCTTGCAAAATTCTCGCAGACCGTGGAGCGCCGCAACCACTCACAATTGCTTGCGTACTTGCGGCGCCCGAAGGCATTGAATTTTTGCGCTCAACTGGAATGAATTTGCACATCGTGACCGCATCGGTTGACAGCCACCTCAATGAGCACGCGTTCATTGTGCCAGGTCTCGGTGATGCTGGGGATCGCCAGTTTGGTCCACCGCAGTAATAATGTTTGTCGGTTGAGTAAATCTTCTTAGCCAAAAAAGGTTGTCGCCACATCAGCGAACAGCGAAAGATCAATTGTGCGAGTCTGCCCTGCAGTAACCGTCATGCTGGCTCGCGAAATTGAACCACTCTTCAGTACCACCATTTCACCGAATGCTTTGTCGTGTACCGCGTCGACTGCGGCTAATCCAAAACGAGTAGACAGAACACGGTCATAGCTAGTTGGCGTGCCACCGCGCTGAATATGCCCGAGTTGCACAACACGAGATTCGAAACCAGTCCGCGCTGATATTTCTGGTGCAAGGACATGAGCAATATCACCAAGTTTCTCGCGCCCGTAAATATCATCATTTCGCGGTGGCAACTTGAGAGTGCCAGGTTTTGGCTTTGCACCCTCTGCTACTACAACTACTGACGCGTACCTCCCGCGATCGTGGCGCCTACGCACGATCATAGAAAGTTCATCGATATCAAAGGGCACTTCGGGCACCAAGATGGCAGTTGCCCCGCCTGCGATTCCGGCGTGGAGCGCTATCCATCCTGCGTCACGCCCCATCACCTCAACGACCATCACCCGATCATGACTTTCTGCAGTTGTGTGCAAGCGATCAATCGCGTCAGTTGCAATTTGCACCGCTGTTTGAAATCCAAAAGTTGCATCAGTGCCAACCACATCGTTATCAATAGTTTTTGGCACACCAATCATTGACAGAGAAAACTGCTGATGCATTTTTGATGCAACTGTCAATGAGCCGTTACCACCAATCACAATCAGCGCATCAAGTTTGAAATCTGCAAAAGTTTTCTGAACACGATCAACACCGTCAGCTGTATCAAATGGGCTGCCCCGACGTGTGCCTAGAATTGTTCCTCCGCGCGGCAAGATTCCACGAACGACATCAGTAGTGAGTTCTAGATACCGCTGTTCAAGTACACCATCCCACGCATCGTAAAAACCAAAAACTTGGTCGCCTTTAACATCTACCGCCTTTCTGACAATCGCGCGAATGACTGCGTTGAGTCCTGGGCAATCTCCACCACCAGTTAATACACCAATGTTCATGGCGGATTTTTTTCGCTACTAGTCGCCAACTCGGCGGGCATCTTCAACCAAATTGATTTGATAGATAACTTCTTCAAGTGCATCGGCAGCTGAAACCGTTGAGAATCGCAATGGATTCTCCGGGGTGACACAACTTGGCACCGGCGCAAGCATTGTGCTGGGTTGCGGATGACAAAATTGCACCACACTATAACGTTCACCTTCAAAACCCGGCGCGGCAACAACACGATGCCAACCGATCGGCAGAATGCCATTTGTTAGTCGCTCAAGCATTATGCCCGAATTAATAATCACACGGCCCCTTGGCGGCAATGCATCTATCCACTCGCCGTTGAACTTGACTTGCAACCCTGGTGCAGTTGCTCGTGGTAGAGCAGTAATCAAATTGATGTCACCGTGCTCTGCGGCCCAAACATGACCAGCATCGGGAATTTGCTTCATTGGCGGATAACGAATTGCACGCGTAAGTGCAGAGCCGTAGCCGACCATTTCATCAAAAAAACTTTCGTGGCAACCCACACCTACCGCAATAATTCTTAGAAATCGTGTTTGTAAATCAATCATTGCATCATGGAATTTGAAAAGAATATCCGTAATTCCGGGAACAATTGCTTCTGGCAACAATGGTTCGGGATATGACTGCGGATAGCGCCGACGCAATGGATGCCCCTGCGGTATCGGCGTCGACCAATTAAGCATTTCCTTCCAATCGGGCTTATCGCTTGAAGCTGCAGTTTCAAGTAGAACGCCTGTGTAGCCAGTCTGGCCATTGCTTCCATGTGCGATATATCTTTGCTTTTCGTCAACTGACTTCGAAAAAAACTCTGCGAGCATGGCATATGCGGTATCGAGTAGATCCTCAGATAGATCGTGGCTCGTGTAGACGAACCCAGTGGTAAGACTTCGCATTACGCCATCTACAACTGCCCGACGTGTCGCAGTAGTACCGCTCTCAAAAGCAAGAAGATCTACATCAAGAATGTCATGACCCACATCACCACGCTATTGGCTAGCGGCTTGGAAAATCTTTACATAACTCGCGGGTTATCTGAGTAAATTTTGGTTATCACGCAAGAATTGAGCGCCAACACGCCCACCACCGCGCCAAGTTGGCTGATCAGAGTATTTGATTACTAGATCCAAATATCGTTTCTGAAGAACTTCATCTTCTGGCGTAGTATCCCAATTGCCATCAATTCGCGTGTTCATTTCTTGACATGCTGAATAGATCTCGTCTGCAGTATTTTTGACAAGTTCAACACCCAAACGTGCCTGATGACGCTCATCCGAGTATTCGGACTTCATCTTCAACATCTCAGAGACAGTCGCCAAACGTTTGTCGTTTTTCAACCAAACTTTCTGAAATGTGTAAATGTCATTCAATAGTTGTACGTGCCTGATGTCGTACACATCGCAGTGCACTGCCGGTTTGTTGAACATTGCGGACATCCAAAATAAACCTGTGTTCCCAACAAGCAAAAATTTACATTGAGAAATTAGAAATACATCAAGGAAGTCTGTTCGAGAAAGATTTGCATAGTCAACTACATCGGGATATTTAATTGCATCTAACGCGATTTCGATATCTTTACCCATTCGAAAAATCGGCAAATTACTCTTCACAAGCGCCTGCAAATACAAATCTTCATTTGGGTTTCTTACGCTTCTGGGCTTAACTGATACGCCCATTTTCGCAAGTTTCAAATAATATGATTCAGACCTCACCGCATAACACATGAATTCTTTGCCAGACACAACACTGTGGTCTGTGAGAAACCGTAGGCCATCCTCTATCTCTTTCTCACTTAAAGAGTGCAGGACCTGTTCAGATGACCAACTTGGGTCACTCTTATTTTCGACCAATAATCTATGACCGTTCGCAAAGCGGCTAGCCCACCAAACCAACCTCCGGCGAAATGGTTTATCAAAACCAAGTATCGTAAAATACTTGTCATACATTTTGCGAATTTGTGAGTTCGCATCTTCAGCAAGATTGATAACGATGACGTTATTTAAAAGTGCCAAATTGTGTGAACGACGCCGTAATTCGGGTTCTAATGGCGCGATAAATCTGGAAATTACAGGTGATTCACCAATTTGTAACACTTCTATTTTGCGGATCTTGAGATACAGCCAGGTGAGGAAAATTGCTGGAGAGAGAACAATGAACTCAAAGATATGTCTAAGAATCCACTTGCCGAGCGGAACTTGCACACCATGAAACTTCTTACGAATAAACTTCGGAATCACGAACAAAAGAATAGCCCAAAGGCGTATTCATAGACCTCTGCTCAAACAGATTTTGCTGTTAAAATGATTTCTCGCAAGTTTGCGGGTGTAGCTCAATGGCTAGAGTCCGAGTTTTCCAAACTCGTTATGCGGGTTCGATCCCCGTCACCCGCTCCAAAATTCTTATTGACGCCTTGCTAACAACCAAGCCGAGACTATTTCAATTTATAAATGACAGCGCCTTTGTTACGAAAAACCTCATCTGCGCATCTTGAAACATCGGGCGTGTCAAGATTTGAGAGATCGACTAGAAAAAAATTGACTCCCATTCCTCTCAAACTTTCAGACGATTTACACGATCCATTCTTACTAAATTGATCAATCAAATCGTACTTTTGCGCATAGTCTGCAGAGTTTTCTCCGAAAATCCGAAATGAAACTTGAACACCAGCGAAATCCTTGCGCCCCGTCTGAACAGCGACCCTTGGTGACACTCGAGTTACTTTTGATGCAACTACAACATCGTCGGGTGTATTTGTCTTCAACCAGGTTGTTGCTGCGCGAAAATCATCAGTTACGAAGTAGTCCTTATCCATTGATCGCCATTCTTTCTGCTGACGACTGGAGACGTTTACATAGTTTGACACAAACAAAAACATCCCAGCAGTGATTAAAACCAAATTTGAAAGCACCACGAATGTGTTCGGACACGACTCAAAGCCCAGCAATTGCCATTTATTGCGAACATAGACCGATAGCGCTATCCCAATAACTAGAGCGAGGACCAACGGAATTACAGGTTTGAAGGCGGCAAGTAACGGAACCAAATAAGAAGCTTCAACGCCGATTTCCCACGATCGAATCACACTGAATGCAAAAAGGCAGGGAAGCCCAAGAGATAGGAAGATTATGCGAAGCTTACGTGACTTGCACAATTTAGAAACCTGTTCCACTGCTAATGCAACTGCAACAAACCGAATTAATGAAATTGAAAAATGAAATGCATAAAGAGTCGCGACATTGCCCTCGAATAAATCTCTAGAACCAGCACCTCCCCTTATCCACATTTGCGCTAGTGACGCAAACAAGCAAAAACCTAAGAAAACTTGAAGATTAAAATAGCTACTTGATTTATTCTCTGATCTCAGGATTAATAGAAGACCCGTGAACCCTAGAGAGCCAATAGCAAGCGTCAGAAAAATCAAAATCGGCAAAAACCTAGCGAAACTGCCGTTATAAATATCCCAAAGATTTTGAGAGACGCCAACAGGCCAACCTGGCCTGCGAAATAGGCTTCCAGAATCGCTTCTTGGATCTCCATAAAATAAAATTAAAGAAAAAAGTCCAGGAAGGATAAGCCCAATTATCAAAAACTTTAAACTTGCAATTATTCTTCTTTCTCGAATTAGACCAACAAGCCAAACACCAGCTAACCCGAATCCTGCAACCAAACCAGATGAAATTTTCGCTCCAATAAGCGCGAAAAAAATAATACCGACGATCAGCGCAACTGAATTTAATTGCTCATCGCCAACTTCAATCACTATCAATAAGAGTGCTAGCCCGAAAGCTAAAGAGAAAAACTGACTAAATGAACTAAGTTGAAAGGCGTTGAATCCATAGCCTTCAAATAGGCGTTCAGTGTCAATAGAAACTGCCAAGGCGAGAGAAACCAACGTCACTGTTGTGTTCCGAGTGAATGTTTGACTGATCGCAAAACCCAATACTGCACAAGCCATAGCGACGACTACTGGACCAAAGTGTGCAAACAGCACTTCAACTGTTGTGAATGTCAAATTTGACACAACACCAATCCATGCAAACGAAAACCAATGATATGAAATACTTTCTGAAACCAACATCGGGTTATGCGACACGCCCCATTTGCCGAGACTAAAACTGAACAGCTCGGCAAATCTGTCGTCAGCAAACCAAGCTCGGTTTGGTCGTGTGCTAATAATTTTCAGCCAAAACAAACCACATGACGAACTCAAAAGCAAAAAAAGTATGATTTTTAGCGTGCTGAAACCATTTTTAAACCTCGACCAAACCAGAAACAAAATAGCCAACCCAATTGCAACAGGTAATGGCCAAAACCAAGTCGGGGCCATTCCCAACAGGGCGATCACTGCCAACCACTTAACTGCGCCGAGTTCATCAGCCGTCGCCTTCACAATGGTTGACCTCATTTGCGACATTCGCAATAGGATCGCTGAAACAAACAACAAAATCTGAGAAAAAATCGCTACCATCGGGCTGAAAAAAGTCACTACAAAGACGAAAAAAAAAGTAGAAACGGTTGCGCCAATGCAAAATCCGAGGCCTACTTTTGCCAACCTTGATATTTGGTTAAATCCAGAAAACCGACCAATTAGCGATTCACCAAGTACAACCTGTAACGAAATAACTAAAACTGTGAGTGTCGCAGAAATTGGTGAGAATCTTGTGAGTAGCAGTAACCCCATCAGCCACAAAGCCAATCGCTGATACAGATTAAATCCGCTATACAAAAAACTGTTCAAGGACAACCTGGTTAACACGCAATAACCCTAATAGGACAACGAAGCAATAGATTTGCCTTGTGTACGGGCGGGTCGAAACTATATGAATTGGCGCGACTACAGCCCTGACGAACTTGAACGCGAATACACCCCTGCTTTACTCGTTGAAGATATCCAACTTTATTTGGATCAATACGCCACAGCTGGAGCCCACTCCCGCCAAGATATTCGACACGACAAATTGCAATACGGTCTGCACGCTAATGAGTGGTTGTGGCTCGCGCCATCCACCAAAGCTGAAAATCAGACAAAGAAACTGGTCGTATTCGTTCATGGAGGATTTTGGCGCCGCCTGAGTGCCGATGATGGAACTTTTTTGACCCCAGTCTGGCATCAGCAGGGGTACGACTTTGCATCTGTCAATTATTCTCTCTGCCCGAATGAGCCACTTGAGACGCTAGTTGATCAAACTCTGAGAGCAATTCAATTTCTACAAACGTCCTACTGCCCTTCGAACATTACATTGGTCGGTCACTCTGCGGGTGCACAGCTGATTGCAATGGCGCTAAGCAGCATTGCAGCAAGATTTGAAAAAGCAATTCTCGTTTCAGGGATTTTTGATCTAGAACCAATCACAAAAACTTCAATTAACAACACAACTCGACTTGACCCAGAATCTTCATACCGTCTTTCGCCGATCAACTTTGTTTCAAAAGCAAAAGACACACCACTGGTGATTATTTGGGGCGAGAACGAGACAGACGAGTTCAAACGCCAATCTCGTGACTTTGAATCAGCGTGGAATAAAACCGATGAGCACAAACCCTGCGTCACCAGAGAAATATCCAAGCGCAATCATTTTGATATCCTCTTTGACTTGACGACTCCGATCGTAACTGACTTATTCAATGAATAAAAATTCAAATTTACTCGGTGTGACGCTGATTATTGCGAGCAGTGTTGGGTTTGGTTTATCACCAACATTCGCCAACTTCGCATACGACAGCGGGGCAAGTGTGGTTGGTACATTGCTTGCACGATTTTGCGCTGCAACGATCTTGATGTTGATTGTTCGAAGAATTTCATCGCATGAATCCAAATGGCCAAAACCAAAACTTTTCGTTCAGATATTTTTACTAGGGGCATTTGGATATTTCATCGCAACATTATTATATTTTACCGCTCTGAAAAATATAGATAGTGGATTGGCGATCATCATCGTCTCGTGTGGCCCAGTGATTGTCGTCTTACTCTCTTGGTGGCTACTAGACACCAAGCCGAGCCGAATTATTATTTTTTGCCTGGCCTCTACAACTATTGGTGTAGTAATCGCAGCTGGACAAGTGGGTCGAGGCGACATATTGAGCGTTGTGCTCGTTTTGATTGTTGCAGTTGAGTATTCGTTTTATATTGTTTTTAGTTCACAGATATTACCGAAAGTTGATCTATTGACAGGCGTAACAATTGTGATGTTTGGTGCTGCCACTTCATTTGTAATCTATTATTTCGCCGCACCTCCGTCGGTGGCGATGGACTTCCCTAAAACTCTCAACGGTTGGATCAACGTCATTCTTTTAGCAACCGTCGCAACAGTCATCCCAACTGCCACGCTCTATGCGGGAATGAAACTGATAGGTACAGGCAAAACCGCAGTCCTGCAAACCTTCGAACCCGTCTCGTCAATAGTTGCTGGCGTCATATTTCTTGGAGAACCGTTGACTCTCGCGCGAATAATTGGCGCCATGTTTGTAATCGGGGCAGTGGGATCTTTGGCTGCATCAGAAACCCGCAATAAGGCATCGATACCGCATTAATTAGCGAATTAACTAGCCGCCTAACTACTGAGATTTTGTTGCCGATACCGTTATCTGCGATGTCAAATTCGCTTTGTGTGATTGGTGATTTTGCGTGGGATGTGTTGATTCGAACGAACAATAGTCTGCTCAAAGGTGGAGACTCGTTCGGCGAAGTAATGCTGACTCCCGGGGGAAGTGCAGCAAACTTAGCAGTGTGGGCGCGACGATGCGGACTTGAGACGCACTTCATCGGCAAAATTGGCAGAGATCGCTTTGGGCAGCTTGCACGTGAAAATCTCGACAGCGAAACCGTCATTCACCATCTCGTAGAGACTGAAGCATACAAAACTGGAAGCGTCGCTGTATTTGTGGACCAAACTGGTGAACGAAGTATGGTTTCTGGGCACGGCGCAGACTTCTATCTAATCCCCTCAGAATTGCCACGAACTGTAATTACTTCAACCACACACCTGCATCTAACGGCCTGGAGTTTTTTTACAGACCCACCACGATCGGCATCTCGAATTGCAGCACAAATCGCAAGACAAAACAACTTAACCATCTCTTTTGATCCGGCATCTTTTCAGATGATTCAAGAGATGGGTGTTGACCAGTTTTTATCTTGGACAAAAGACTTGGATATAAATATTTTGTTTCCGAATTACGACGAAGGTCGGGTTCTCACAGGTTTCAATGATCCGGAAGACATTCTCAAGGCCTTATCGAAAATTTACAACGATGCTTTGATCATCTTGAAACTTGATGCAGAAGGCGCTCTTGTTTACGACGGTAAAACGTCAACACAAATCGCACCGGCAACAAATAATCTTGTTGACGCCACGGGCGCCGGTGACTCATTTGCTGGCGCGTTTCTTGCTCACTATCTGAATTCGAATTCGGCTGTTGACGCCGCGAAGTTTGCCACCAAAGTTGCTGCCTGGGTTATTGAACACCTTGGTGCTCGCCCCGCAACAGACACTCGCCTTCAACAAATCATTAAATCTCGTTAGAAATTAAGGTAATGTCACCTTTGGTGGCTCTTGATTGCTGAAATCAAGTTTCAAAACACCATTTTGAATTGCGTGCAATTGATCAGCAACCATTTGCGCGAGGGCCGGTGAAATAATCTTTGTATCTAGCCTTGTCAGTCGTCGGCCGCTATCGGCAGCCTGTGAAAAAGACTTGATTTCGCTAGACGAAAACACACCGTTCGCAACTTGGTTAATCAGATAGTCAATTGTTGGCGCAATATTCCAAACTACTGATGCAAGAACGGGATCCGATTTACTTTCAATTTCAATACCGAGGTTCTCTATAACTTTTACTTGTTTGTCACCAATGGCGTCATCTACTCCAAGACAAAGTGCATAAATGACATCAACACCCGACTCTATTTGTGCGAGCGCCGCATCTTCTGCCAACGACTTATCAAAATAGCTTCCATTGAAGGAGACTTTTACTGTGATATTTGGATTAGCAAACTTAGCGCCTGCGATAAACCCATTAGCCATTTGATTGGCGTGTAAAAGTGGTCTTGCACCTACAACGCCAACTATGTTGGTTTTTGTAGAACCTCCAGCAACTATTCCGGCGAGATACGCGGTTTCAATAACTCGGTTTTCAAACACCAGAAGATTTGGGTCAATAGAAGAGCCGTCTTGGCTAAAAGCAAAAATTTTGTTCGGGCAGTTAGCCGCTGATCTCCGTATCGCTTCTTCATTACCAAATCCGTCACCGGCTACGATCGCCGCGTCTTCTTTCTGGCATATATGTTGGAGCACTTGGTCAAACTCGCCGTCATAACCAATTCGGTCGATAAACGAATATTCGATTTTTCCATCGTCTGCAGCCGATCTGAGCGCTGCGTCAATTACCCCACTAAATTGCTCTTCTCTCGGAGACGCAAAAACTCCAAACACTTTTACCCTGCCGCTATCACTTGCCGAGCTGCTGAACCTTGAGCAGCTACTGAAAAGACAGACTGCGACCAGTACGAAAAATATAGGTTTCGCAGAGTTGCGATTCTTCGTCACTGCTAGTTGCTGCGGCGAGATCTGCGGTGATTTGGGTCGTTGTCGGTCGGCGGTTTGTTCGTAAGCGGGCCGATGTCTTGAATAATCGATTCGATAGTTGGCACTGGCCCAGTCTTGTGACTATCAATCGCCAAACGCATCGCAGCCAAATGTTCAGGCGAAGTTCCGCAGCATCCACCGACGATTCGTACGCCTGCGTTAATCGCCAGATCGGCATAACGTGACATCAGTTCAGGAGTGCCTGAATATTTAATTTCGATTCCCTCAAATCTAGGAATGCCACAATTACCTTTGGCAACAATCGGCACGCCAACAGTCGCAGCAGTTGCCGCCATTTCGATTGCGGTAACCAAAATATCTGAAGCACCTACTCCACAATTTGCCCCCATCGCAATTGGTTGAACCGAAAGACCGGCGAAAACTGCTGCTAATCCATCAGGCTTGAGACCCATCATCGTTCGCCCTGCAGTATCGAAACTACAAGTCGCGACATACGGCATGCCAACATTGATAGCCGCTTGCGCCGCGGCCTGAACTTCTTCAATTGCCGACATGGTTTCTATCCACGCAACGTCGGCACCACCGTCTTTGAGCCCACGAATTTGTTCTTCGAAAGTGTCAATTGCTTCTTCGGGCGTCAACGCACCAAGTGGATCAAATAGTTCGCCGGTTGGACCAACCGAACCAGCAACGACAACCGGTCGCGAGCATGAATCGGCTACTTGACGCGCAAGTTCTGCCGCTCGCTTAGCCAGTTCGTATGTTCGCGCCTGCGCATTGTGTAATTTCAAACGATGGCGATTGGCGCCGAATGTGTTCGTCAAAATAATGTCAGCACCTGCATCAACAAATTGCTGATGCAAACCAATTACGCGCTCTGGGTGTGAATCTAACCAGAACTCTGGAGGCTCACCAGAAGTTAAACCGAGGGCAAAATAATTAGTGCCGGTTGCCCCGTCGGCGAGGATTGTTTTACCAGTTGATAAGAGTTCTGAAAGAGTTGTGCGCATAACCAATTATGGCAGTAATTGAGAGTCTCTCTTGGCTATCCCATCACTGTGCCAGATGTGTTTTGCACTTCTCGTAGTCGCGAGAATGCACCGATATTGATCGCACGCCCAGAACGCGGACCTATATATGTAATCGGATCGTCGTCGTGGTCTCGCCCAGCCTCTGCGGCCTCAATCAAGAGACGAATAAACGTCGCCGCCATTGGGGCATTCTTGAATTGGTTGCCACTTGTACCACAGGCCATATAAAACCCATCAAGACTTGAACGATCGTAGATTGGCACCCAGTCATCAGTCGCATCGTAAAGCGCACCGATACCTGACGGCGAAACGGGAACACCGAAATCAGGCATGCGACGAGCGAGACGCAACATCATCGTCTCCCAGATTTCAACGGTGGTCTCCTCGCGCCAATCATCAGCATCGTCTATCCAATGCAAATCATCACATGCTGGCTCGGTGCCACCAAGATTTATTGTGCCCCCGAGATGAGGACGAAAGTAAATACCCGTATCAAGATCAGCAACAACTGGAACATTGTCCTCAAGCTTGAAACCATTGGGTGCCGGTGCAACATAAACCTCTTGACGCAAAGGTCGGTGACGAATATTCATTTCGTCAAGGACACCAGCGATCTTATTAATCTTGCTCGCGTGAGGTCCAGCGGCATTGACAACAATCGCTGCTTCAATGCGCTCGCCTGACGCAAGTGTTACGCCAGTTACTTGCGACCCATCTTTATCTATTGAAACAACTTCTTCTTTGAAACGAGTCTGCGCACCGAGAACTTTTGCGGCATTAATTAAATTATGTGCAGCCAACATCGGGTCATCCATAAAACCACTTAGTGGATCATAAAGACCTGACAATTCGCCAACTGCGTCATCACCAAACGCAGGGTCGTCAATTCTTTTTGGCGGCCAATAACTGTTGGCATCAAGGGCCGGAAACTTCTTGCGCAATTGATCAGCGCTCAGAATTTCATACGGAATTTTCAAGTCATCCCAAATCACACGAACTGATTCACCGTCGTAGCCCGCCGTACGATAAACCAAATA
>JBILAG010000146.1:0-2905 GCA_044354345.1 Ilumatobacteraceae bacterium
CGCAGGCTTATGGAAAGTTGAAGATGGCCGACTGCCAGTAGGGCCAAAAGAAATGATGCTTGACCGCGAGACGGCAGAAAAAGGCAAGTTTGAAATCGGCGACACAGTGCGAGTTAACGCGCTTTCTGGAACGCGCGAATTCTTGCTCGTTGGCATCGCCAACTATGGCGATGTCTCTTCGCCAGGTGGCGCAACATTTGCATTGTTTGATCAACCCACGGCTTCAGAGTTTTTGCTCAAGCCTGGTTTTGTCGACGCATTTTTGATTAAAGGTGACGGCACGCTCAGCGATGAAGAATTAGCGAAGGCAATCGACGCCGCATTGCCAGCAAATGCGAAACTTGAAACGCTCACCGGCGCAGAAATAACCGAAGAAACAACCAGCCAAATAAAAACTGTCTTGGGCTTCTTCACTACATTTTTGACTGCGTTTTCATACATCGCACTTGGCATCGGATGTTTCGTGATTTACAATGTCTTCTCAATCACCGCCGCACAACGCCAACGTGAGAGTGCGTTGCTACGCGCAATCGGCGCGAGTCGTCGTCAAGTCACAATTTCGCTGCTAGTTGAAGCGCTGATTGTTGGCGTGCTCGGTTCTGTGATTGGTTTTGTTGCCGGCATTGGTCTTTCGCGCGCACTAAGTGCGTTGCTTAACGCGATTGGGCTCGAAATTCCGACATCGGGTTTGACTATCGAAACTGGCGCAATAACACGCACAGTGTTGATTGGCACAGTGATCACAATTCTTTCGGCAATTCTTCCGGCGCTCCGATCAGGTCGTGTGCCTCCAGTGGCCGCGATGCGCGACACCGCACTTGACACTGTTCAAAAACTTACCCGCCGAGTAGCGATTGGTCTCGTACTGATAGTTGCTGGCGCAGTCGCACTGTTCGCTGCGATGAACGATGCACCCGTAACGATTTTGGGCCTTGGCGTGCTTGGTGTGTTCGCGGGCGTTCTCGTTATCGGCCCCGCTCTTTCAAAACCAGTCGCTGTTCTGCTCGGCAAACCGGTTTCGGCATTTCGTGGCGTAACAGGTGCGATGTCTCAGCAAAATGCGGCGCGTAACCCGAAGCGCACCGCTCGCACCGCGGCGCCAGTCCTAATTGGTGTCGCACTCGTTACCGCATTTACCGCACTCGCAGCAAGCATCAAAAGTGAAATTCGTGAATCAATCGGCAGTTCATTTCGTGGTGACTACGCGCTCAGCGTCAATAGTCGTGGTTTTGGCGGCATACCGATCATTATCACCGATCAACTCACGCAACTTGCCGAAGTTGATCAAGCCACTGGCGTCGGTTTCATCGCTGCCAAAGTTGGCGACGAATCGCCGTTCGTCTTGGTATTTAATCCAAAAACTTCTGATGGTTTATACGATCTTGAAATGGTCGAAGGCACGCAACAAGGTCTGGCCAAAAATGAAATACTTGTCGAGGCTGACAAGGCGCTCGAAAAAAATCTGACTGTTGGTTCTAGCGTGCAAGTCACTCTCATCGATGGTCGGTCGATGCAACTAATTGTTGCTGGCACATACACAGATGCATATGGCAACTATGCGGTTAGTCGCGAACTTTTTGAAGGATCAAATACGCCGCTGTTCGACAGTTTCGTATACATCAAAGCCGCCAAAGGTGTCAGCGACGAAAGTGCGCGAACCGCGATCTCGTCGGTCAGCGAAGACCTCGGCATCGGCAAACTTGAAAGCCGCGACGAATACATTGACACTCAAGCGGGGCAGGTCGATCAATTTCTCGCACTCATCTATGGTTTGTTGTTCTTGTCGGTGATTATCGCAATTGTTGGCATCATCATCACGCTGTTGTTGTCGGTTTTCGAACGCCGACGCGAAATTGGTTTGTTGCGAAGTGTGGGTATGACTCGCTCACAAGTGCGCACGATGGTGCGTTGGGAGAGCGTCATTACATCGCTATTTGGAGCGATCACCGGTGTGGTGCTCGGCATTTTGACCGGCATCGTGATCGTCGTAACGCTCAACGACTCAGGCTTCAGTGCATTTACGTTACCAATCGCCAACACGTTCATAATTTTGGTTGGCGCCTTTGTAATCGGCGTAATTGCTGCTGTGTTTCCGGCGTGGCGTGCGACGCGCACAAATATTATTGCCGCAATAGCCTCAAACTGATTTTCTAGCTCTCGCTAGTTCGGAGAGATAAAGATGTTCTGCTGGGTGAACGCCTAGTGGTGCGTCGTGCTTTATTACATAACCCTGCGAAGTTACGTCGGTATGTCGCACTTGACAATCAACACACCAGTAGAGAACTCTGTTTGCTTCGCCGTGGTGAGTAACGCGGACTTGCCCACTGCAACGCGTACAAATTTTGCCATGCTTGCCGTAAACCGCTAATTCTGTTGATGCAAGTAACGAGTTGCCTCGCAAGACTCCGGCAGCAAGCGAAACTAGTTCTAAACATTCGTCAACACTCAGCGAGCTAACTTTCGCCCACGGATGTAATTCACATGCCCAAAGCAACTCACAACGATGAACATTGCCGATTCCACGCATCACACGTTGATCAAGTAAAACATCGGCAATTGTTTCATCTGGGTTTTCGTAATTCATTAAGCGATCTACACAATCATTTAGATCAACACGGGGGTCGGCTAGTTCAGGGCCGAGTCGACCGAGCATCGGATGACGGCGGAGATCAAAGTCGTGATATGCCTCGATCTCACGTGCACCAAAACAAACTACAGACAGTTCATCGACGCCAATAATTACTTGAGCAGATTTTTTAGTCTTGCTCCACTTTTCTCCATCATGAAAAATACGCCAAGAGCCACGAAGCTTCATTCCAGTTTTTAGTACGAGGCCGTCATCCCAGATAATTTCAATACTTCGATTTTCGACTCGCAATTCTTCAATCGTCCTGCCAACTTTTGG
>JBILAG010000147.1:0-2812 GCA_044354345.1 Ilumatobacteraceae bacterium
TATTGTATACAAGTATAGTACAAGTTCGAATAATCCAATATCACGAAATCGCAAACTCATTGCGAACCCGAATTGAGGCTCGTGAGTTTTCTGCTGGAAGAGTTCTGCCAAGTGAATCTGAGTTGTCGATTGAATTCAAAGTTAGTCGTGTCACAGTCCGTCGGGCATTAGAAGTCTTAAGAGACGAGGGCCTCGTCGTCTCGCGCCAAGGTTTTGGTTGGGTTATGGCTAGCGACCAATTGACGCAAAGTCTTGGGCGACTCGGAACGATTGAAGAGCAAATGTTGGCGAACGGAATGCATTCTGAGCGCAGAATAGTTGAATTCAATTTTGAAAAAGCAAATCGCAAAGTTGCAAAAGTTTTGAATTGTGATCAAGTGTTGCGTGTAAAGCGAGTGAATACCGCAAACGGTGAACCATTTGCGGTTGTTACGGTTTGGTGTCCGTTTGAACTCGGTCAACATTTGTCGCGCAAAGAAGTTGAGCAATCTGCATTTTATGAGTTACTTGAGATTCCGATTGGTGGAGCGACGCAGACTATCGGCGCAGACTCGGCGACAAAAACAGACGCTGCGCTACTTGAAATTCCGACAGGTTCGCCTGTGCTTCACTGCGAGCGAGTTACCAGAGATGTTGCTGGTAACTCTGTTTTGTTGTCGCACCATGTATTCGCTGCGCATCGCACAAATTTTGTTGTTGATTTGCCGTCGGCAGGTAAATCAATTGCGCCAAGTGGAATGCGATTGGTTGATTAATGCGCTCGACTAACGCGCTCGATTAGCGCGCTTGATTAATGCGTTCGATTAACGCGATTTACCATTTATCCCAGTGCAGAACTTTTTCGAGCGGCAAGCGTTTTGCTGGTTTGAAATCAGTGCCAATTGTGTAAGCAATTGGAAATAATCCACCTTGCGTAATTTTGTCATGCGGAATACCTAAAATTTCTGCGGCTTTTTTCTCGCCCTCAAGAATCAAATGAATCGTCGTCCAAGCTGAGCCTAAACCACGGCTTCGAAGCGCGAGCATGAAACTCCAAACGCCTGGCAATAGCGAACCCCACGCGCCAGCGCCCATCGCGACATCAACATTTTCAAGACGACCTTCGATGCAAGGGATCATCAACATCGGTGCGCGATACATCTCTTCTGCCAAATACAGCGCCGAGTCTCGAACTTTTGGCATTTGATCAATTCTCATGTCACCTTCGGCAAATTTGCGACCAGGCAGACTGGCATAAATCTTGAAATTTTCTTTGTAAATATCTGCAAGTGCTTTACGTTTGGCAGCATCTTCAATAACAATCCAATGCCAGCCCTGAGAGTTGCCACCGGTAGGGGCCTGCAATGCCAAGTTCAGGCACTCCTCGACGACTTCGCGCTCGACTGGTCGGTCAAAGTCAAGTCGCTTGCGCACGCTACGTGTCGTGGTTAAAACATCGTCTATTGTCAGGTCAAGTTTCATGGCTTCAAGTCTGCCATTTCACATTGCAGATGCGAGACTTGAAGGGCGCGAACCAAATTTTATTTAGCGAGGGCAAAATGGCATCTGTGAACGACAGCAAGAACTACAACGACCGAGTAGTAGTAATAATTAATGACGGCATTGCTGATGTACGTTTGGATCGCGCCGATAAGCGCAATGCGCTTGACCCTGCAATGTTTGACGCAATCGCTCGTGCGGGGAAAGATTTAGTGGCAAACAAAGATATTCGCGCGGTCGTGATATCTGGCAATGGCGCATCGTTTTGTGCTGGTCTTGATTTTGGCAGTTTTCAGGCGATGGCAGACTCAGGTGAGAAAAGCAAACCAAAAACAGAAGTCGACAAAGAAAACGCTGGTGCAATGGAGCCTGGCGCGATCACACATCTAGCGCAACAAATTTGTTGGGTATGGCAAGAAGTTCCAGTGCCGGTTGTTGCAGCAATACAAGGCCATGCGTTGGGTGGCGGCATGCAGTTGGCTCTTGGCGCAGATATTCGTGTCGCGCACCCAACAACGCAACTTTCAATGCGTGAAGTTCACTGGGGTCTTATCCCCGACATGACAGGCACTTTGATGTTGTCTCGACTGGTTCGAGACGACGTAGTGAAAGATCTTGTCTTTAGTGCACGAGTGATATCGGGCACCGAAGCACATGAGTTAGGTGTTGTCACCCGTATTTCAGAATCGCCGCTTGAAGTTGCGATGCAGATCGCCCAAGAAATTGCTGGTCGAAGCCCAGACGCAGTGCGAGGCGCCAAAGCGCTAATCAACCGTCTCTCTAACGCCGGAGCGGCTGAACATTTTGCCGAAGAGCGCAGGATTATTTATTCGCTGATCGGCAAGCCAAATCAGGTTGAAGCAGTGATGGCGAATTTTGAAAAAAGACCGACTAATTTCGCACCACCAACTGTCTAGACTTTAATTCTCGGGCCAACGTCGTCTCGTTTAATCAGCCAATTGGTGGCTGGTTTTAAACTTTGAAGAGGCGACAACTTTGCAAGATTTACCGAAAGCAATTGGTCTTTACGATCCAAGATTTGAACACGACTCTTGTGGTGTCTCGTTTGTCGTAGATATTCATGGTCGGGCGAGCCATGAAATTGTTGCGACTGGTCTTGGTGCGTTGTGCAGCATGGAGCATCGCGGTGCGACAGGAGCTGAAACTCAAACTGGTGATGGCGCAGGAATCTTGCTGCAAATTCCGCACAAGTTCTTTGATGCGGTTACCGACTTTGCATTGCCGAGTATTGGGAGTTACGGAGTCGGCCTTGCGTTCTTGCCAAGCAACGAAGAACTTGCGACTAAAGCAAGGGCTCAAGTTGAACTGATCG
>JBILAG010000071.1:0-10122 GCA_044354345.1 Ilumatobacteraceae bacterium
TGAATCGGCCATCAGGCTCCCACCAACAAGTTGTTGCCAGAACGAGTGTAAAGAACGAGGATCGTGGCAGTCGATCGTTATGGCAAGCGGGCGGGCAATAGGCGACATGTAGGTCAGATTACCCAATTATTGAAGGGCTGCTTAAACCAATAACGGTGTGCCTCCCTTTGGTCATGCAACCCAACTACGTCCTCGTGAACCCCGACCTCAAACGCGGATAGCTGCTAATTCTGCTTACCTGGCAGGTTGTTGTACGGATTACGATTCGGTGATGTCGAAGACCGTTGTCTATCAAGCCAAGCGCGTCATCACAATGAACGACGATTGCCCGTCGGCGCAGGCAGTAGCTACTCGAGACGGTCGGTTTCTCGCCGTCGGATCACTTAAAGAAGTTCTGACCACAGTGGGCTCCGATCATGAAGTGTCAAATGTGTTCGCTGATCGGGTTCTTGTTCCGGGACTCATTGATCAACACCTGCACCCGATGCTTGGGGCAACCACGTTGACAACTGAAGTCATCGCACCAGAAGACTGGATTCTGCCACACCGAACATTTGTTGCGTGTTCGAATGAAACCGATTACAAAGATCGTCTACTCGCTGCGCACCAATCTTTACCAGAAGGCGAGTGGCTCTTTTCATGGGGATGGCACGCGTTGTGGCATGGTCCGCTAAGTCGCGAACGCCTTGACATGTTGGTGAAAGATCGCCCGACTGCAATATGGCAGAGATCTTGTCATGAATGGATTCTCAATTCGGCGGCTCTCGACGCGATTGGGCTTACCCGCGAGTTGACCCAGGGCTTTGGACTCGCCAGCGAGCAGATTGATTGGGAGCGCGGGCATTTTTATGAAAACGGATTCATGATTGTTCTCGCCAAGTATCTACTGCCGCATTTCATGACCCGAGAGCGTTTTCATATCGGATTAGAACAATTAGTTGAGTATCTGCATATGAATGGTGTAACTGCAATCAACGAACCCGGTATCTGGTGGCTAAGTGAGCCGTGGGATCTGTATCAAGAAATTCTTGGTAAAGATGATGTGCCGTTCGAAAGTACTTTCATGGTTGAGGCACGCACTCAACCATTAAGGCAATTATCACCCGAGCAGTTCGTGGCTGATGCTTGCAGCCAAGTTGAATTTGGAAAAGGAACCAAAGTCAGAGTGATCGACCGTCATGTGAAACTTTTTGCCGATGGTGCAATCATTTCGCAATTGATGCAGATGAAAGATCCGTATCTTGACTACGACGGAAATCCAGATTCCGATCATCACGGTCAATGGCTGATGGAACCCGATCAACTAAAACTTGTTTTCGACACATATTGGGATGCCGAATGGCAGATACATATTCACGTCAATGGAGACCTTGGTCTTGAAGTTCTTCTTGACATCATTGAAGAAGCACAACGCCGCAAGCCAAGAAATGATCACCGCACAGTCATCGTGCACTTTGCAAACTCAACAGAGAAGCAAGTTGAGAGAATTGCGAGTCTTGGTGCAATCGTGTCCGCGAATCCGTACTATCCCGTTGGATTTGCCGACAAATACAGTGCGTGGGGTCTCGGCCCAGAGCGGGCTGATGCGATGGTGCGCTCTGCATCTGTACTTCGACGAGGTATTCCACTTTCGTTTCATTCTGATCTCCCGATGTGTCCAAGCGACCCAATGTTGATGGCGTCATTTGCCGTGAATCGAACCACGCCATCTGGACGCATTGCAGGCCCCGACCAAAAAATCGGAGTGCATGACGCTCTGCGAGCGGTGACGATCGAGGCCGCTTATTCGTGGCGTCGCGAACATGAACTCGGAAGCATTGAAGTAGGAAAGATTGCAAATTTGACGGCACTCGACTTAGACCCATACGAATGCGACCCGAAGTTGATCGGCAAGATTCCCATCAGGACGACCGTGTTTGACGGCAAAGTTTTTGATGTCCCGCCAGAGTTCGTTATGCGAAGAAGTAATTTTGCCGTTTTTGTATCTGACGATTTAAGAGGAACTAGATCTCACGATGCGAACGAGCACGGGTGTGCTTGTGAGGTGTCTGGTTTCTTAGCAACGTATGTCTCAACTTGTTCTTGGGCTGCATAACACAGTGTCTTATTCATGTATCGGTTGTTGAGCGCTGAGCCCAGCAAGTTGTTCCCCGTTGAAGTAATCTCTCCTCTCTCGAAAGAAGGACACAGATCATGAGTGCACCAAACGATTACATCGAAGTAGAAATAGCCGTTGCCGCTGATGTGGCAAAGGTGTGGTCGTTTGTTAGCGACATCAATGTTCCTGCGCAGTTCTCCCGAGAATTTAAGGGAGCCGAATGGCTAGACACGCCTGGTCTTGGGGCTACGTTTCGTGGTGACAACGCCGTCGGGGATCACAAATGGTCAACCACATCGGTCGTCACCGACTTCAATGAAAATAAATCATTTGCATGGACGGTCGGTTCGGTGCAAGAACCGGTCGCAGTGTGGGGCTTTACGCTCTCTGGTCACGACGGCGATGTGCTGTTGAAGATGCACGCAACTATGGGGCCGGCGATGAGCCCCCCACGTGCGTCTGCTGCAAAGGATCCCGAGAACGCAGAGATGATTATCTCAAAACGTCTTCACCAATGGTCGAAGAACATGACAGCCACAGTCGAAGGAATCAAGTCGCTCAGCGAGCAATAGATAGCGACATTTACGATGTTGCGCAGTTGATCTCAGTTGCCCCTAGCTAGGCGAGTACTTTGCGAAGGCCGCTTGTAGCGGTATCGCCAATTTTGTTAAACACTTTTCCAAGAACCAGATTCATTCCGGCAATAATCCAATTTGCGGTCAGTGTTGCATCGTAAATTACTGCACACCCTGTATCTGTCTTGATAATCGTCACGCGATCGACGGAGGTGAAGAAGGTATTGACGCCTCGCACCAAAATGTTTGAGAACTCGTCGTATTCGGTGGTGGTGTAACGCAATGTTGAAGTGGATTTTCTAAAACCCTTTACCGTCACGTCAAAAATAGTTCCAAGGCCTGCACCTGAGCCTTCAACTTGTACAACCTTGACGACACCTTCATCCCACTTGGCAAAGTTATGAAGGTCTGCCATATAGGCAAACGCCTCTTGTGGGGTCAGCGAACTTGGAATCGTTGTTACATATCTGGCCATCAGCTCACCGTACCGCAATGCATGTGTTTATTGGTGTGTGAATTCTTCACCATGTGTCACATGCGGCTTGCCCCTGATTTGTTTTGCAACCCAGTTGCGTATGCAGCACATTGAACTACAACTTTGCAATCGCACCTAAAACCTAAGGCGTACACTCAAACTATGGACAGCTGGCAGAACCCAAACGAGGACTCACGCGGCGTAGACATTAGTCAGATTCGCAGCCAACTACGAATGAGTGTTGAGGAACGTGTGAATCATATGGTCGTCGTCGCCAATACATTTAGGAAGATTCGCGAAAGTGTGCAGATCGTGGACAGGCCTATCGTTAGATGACTTTTGATCCCGTTGGCATTTGTCGCATTATGAACGACGAAGGTGTCAGGTACGTAGTGCTCGGTGGATTTGCTGCGATTGTTCACGGATCTTCATTGCCTACAGAGGACATCGATCTTCTCCCGTCACGAGATGACAAAAACCTTGAATGTTTGGCGCGTGCACCCGCTTGATTTCTATTTGCGCGAGCGGTTGGTGAGAAATGCTCCAGCTAGTGCAACGCCACACCCCACAAGTGAGAGCCCAGCAACTACTTCATCGCGAATGATGGCACCGAGAAATAATGCAACTACGGGCATGATGAAGTTAGTAACCGACGCACGCGTGCTGCCGACTCGACCCGCCAATGTGGTGAAGAGCGCATGTGCAATGCCGGTGCCGCCAACGCCAAGCGCCACCATTGCAAAAAGTGAATGCCACGCAAATGAACTGCTTGGGATTGCAGCAATCCCAAACGGTGCAGTGAGAATTAGGGCGACTGCTTGGGCGCGCACAACGACTGGAAGTGCACCGTACTTTTGTTGAAGCGGGACGGCAAGATTGAGCGCAATGCCGTAGCAGCACAACGCGCACATGATCAGAATGACACCGAATGCACTTGAAGAATTTTTATTCGCTGTTGGTATCGCAATGAGCAAGACTCCACAAAAACCGACAAGTAAACCAAAAACTTGGTTGCGATGCGGGAAACTTTTGTGAACCATAGAAGCGACGGCTATAACAAATAAAGGCGTTGCGCCGTTCAACATGCCTGTGACGCTGCTTGATACATGTTGCTCTGCAAAAGGGAAAAGGCTGAGTGGAATTGCTATCCAAAAAACACCGAGTAGTGCGATGGAGGGCAGATCTTTTATCGGAATGTGTTTGCGTGATTGAGGCAGTGCGACGAGCGCAAGAAAACCAAAGAGCACCCGAAGAGGCGTAATGAGTGCGGGTTGAAATGCATCAAGGCCTTCTGCAATAAAAAAGAAACTTGAACCCCAAATGAGACCGGGCATGAGCAGTAAGAGCCAGTCGCTTCGGCCCATGCGGTAGTCATTATGAGATGTTGCCATGAGTTAAACGGTATGCGGTCGCGATGTTTAATGTCGTCTCATATTTCGCAGATCGAACCAGCAACTTGTTCAAAACCCGATTCGCCTCGCGGAAGCACCGCGATTAACGTATTTACATTACTGATACGCCTGTTATTCATTTATCGCTTCCAGTCAACGACCTGGTAGCGGCAAGAGATTTTTACGAGAATGTGCTTGGGTGTCGTATCGGCCGCGAGAGCGACGACTGGTTCGACGCGTGGTTCTTCGGACTTCAGTTGACTCTCCAGTTGAGACCACTAGAGGTAATTGATGTAGGTCGGCAAGGTGTTCGACATTTTGGAGTAATACTTCCTTCGTTGTCAGCGTTCGACGAAATGGTGAAACGTGTAAATGAGTCTGTTCATACATGGATTTCCGAACCCAAGAAGCATGCAGAAATTCAGTTAAGCGGAAAGCTCGGTGGCAAACTTGCCGACCCTAGTGGGAACATAATCGAGATCAAGTTCTACGAGAATCAACTGGATTACCAGCCTTAAGTTTTCAAAACCACTGGCATCGTTTCAATGTTTGGTCATAGCGCACAGTTGTGCGCCACTGTCGATTTAAGTTCTTGCTTTTGTTACACCCATGCGATTGACTGAACATATGTCCACAGACGCGCGAAATCAGGTTGAATTGACCGCAGTGCTTTGGGCTGCATCCGAAGGCGGCTTTACCGCATTGAACCCTGAAACCGGAACTGTCTCAGAAGGTGAAACCGAATCGGAAGCTCTCGCAAATCTGACCGAGGCCACAGAGCTCTATCTAGAAGAGTTCCCGTTGCCAGATCGTCAGATGCCAGTCATTACGACTATCCGCATCGCCGACGTTGCCTGAACTTCCCGTCGTCTCGGGCGCCGAAGTTGTTCGCGTTTTAGAACATCTTAGATTTATTGCAGTACGGCAGCGCAGATAATTAGTGGGTTAGCGTGATCGCGTGACTGACAAAACGATTTTGATTGAACGCGCAAGTCGCAGCGCACATTTACTCAGGCGTTTAAATTTCGTCACACTTTGTGTTGCCGTCGTTGTATATGCCGGTCTCATCGCAATCGCGATTTATAATCTGCTTTTGCCTCTCGTCGTGTTCAGTTCGTGCATCATGTTGGCAGAATTGCTCGTATTCCAGATCGTACGAACGCTCATCGATCATCTTGATTTGCTCCGCAGAGCCGCTGATTAATGGGCACTGTTACTAACGAGCTTCAGTTTTGACATTTGCAACGCGAGATGGCAGAAAGCGAAGTGCAAGTAACGACCCGAAGATTGCGACTGCGCCGACTGTTGTGCAGGCAGCTTGAAATCCATCGAGAAATGATGAACTTGCGATGTCGCGAATCGCATTTGACAGTGTCGCGTCGCCAACCTGCTCAGAAACTGCAAACGCTGCACCAACGGATTGTTCTGCAGCTGATCGGGCAGCGTCAGGCAGATTAAATGGAGAAAGCAACTTGACGATCTGCGGGCTATATGTAGTTGCAAAAATGCTGCCGATAATTGCGACACCGAGCGTGCCGCCTACTTCGCGACTTGTGTCGTTAATTGCCGAACCGACACCAGCCATATCGCGTGGTAACGAACCCATAATTGACTCTGAAGCAGGGCTGGTTACAAGCGCAAGCCCACAAGCCATCAGAACCATGCTGCCAACTACGGGCCCAAAGTATGCGCTGTCCGATTTGAACATGCCCGCACCAATTTGTGCGATGCCCATAAACAATAAGCCAATCGGAACGATTCGTTTTGGGCCATAGCGCAATGAAAGTCGTGCTGCAATTGGTGAAGTAATTCCGGCACCAATTGCAAAGGGCAACGTTCGCAATCCAGATTCGAGCGGGTCATAACCGCGCACGAACTGAAAGTATTGCGTTACTAGAAAAGTAAAACCGAACAGTGAGAAGAATGCAATAGCGATAGATGAAGTTGCGGCCGTTACTCGCATATCGCTAAACACACGAACATCGAGCAGCGGATGCTCTGTGTTGAGTTCACGCCAAATAAACGCAGCGATTAAAACTGCGGTACTAATGAACCCCGCAATTGATGTGGCGCTTGTCCAACCGCGATGTGGGCCTTCGATAATTGTGTACACGAGAAGGGATACAAACGCAATTGAAAGAACGAAACCTTGAATATCGAGTCGCACAGCATTCGGATCTTTTGATTCAGGCACGAAGAAAAATTGCAGCAGCAATGCAATAATCACGATTGGAATGTTGATCAGAAATACTGAGCCCCACCAAAAATACTCGAGAAGTAGGCCGCCAGTTACTGGACCGAATGCAACAGCGGCACCTGAAACTGCAGACCACACACCAATCGCTTTTGCACGTTCGGTGGGGTCACGAAATACATCAATAAGAATCGCCAGCGTGCCAGGGAAGACGAGCGCTGCACCAATCCCCATAAGACCTCGTGCCGTAATTAGCGCGCCTGTCGTTTCGGTGAATGCCGCGAACGCAGAAAATATTCCGAACAGCACCATGCCTATCTGCATCATCAACTTTCGACCGAATCTGTCGGCAAGCCCGCCGCATGCAAGCAACAATCCAGCGAAAACCAATGCATATGAGTCGACGATCCATTGCAGGGCGCTTGTCGTTGCACCAAGCTCTCGCGCCAGAGTTGGTATAGCTACATTTATGATCAGGTTGTCAACAACAACTAGAAAAACCGAAAGGCAGAGGATTGCAAGAATTTTCCAACGGCGCGCGTGCACTTTTGGGTCGGGGTGTTTTGAAGTTGTTGTGTTTGACATAGACACTGTCTAGTTTAAATACTTGATAGTGTCAAGTCGTGGCCTCAAAGATTGTCGCAAAGTCGCTTCGTGAAAAGGTGATTAAAGCAGCTGTCAAGTACATCGCTGAAAATGGCCCAGATGGATTGTCTTTCCGCCAAATAGCGGCTGATGCTGGGGTAAGTCATCAGGCGCCATATCACCATTTCGCAGATCGAAGCGCAATTTTTGGGGAGATTGCATTGCTTGGGTTTCGCAAATTTACCGCAACTATGAGTGCACCCACACGTGCCGATGATGACCCTGACCAAGTAGTTCGACTGTGTGAGCGCTATGTAGATTTCGCGCTTAGCAACAAAGGTTATTTTCGAGTTATGTTTCGCTCTGACTTATGTTTGATTGAAGAGTCGCCCGATACGCAGCGAGCCGCAGATGATGCATTCGACACTTTGCTTGTGGCAGTCAAGGAGATTCTTGGCGACTCGGCATCGATTGACGAAATTCGAATTCAAGCCACGGCGATGTGGTCAATGGCGCATGGTTTGGCAACACTGCTTATCGACGGACCACTTGAGCAAAAGATCGGCAAAATTAGTGACCGTCGCGCGCTAGTTAGAAGTGTTGCACAACGCGCAGCCAAAGGGTTTTCGTACTTAGAGTAATCTTCAAGAATGTCCGTTGCTGCTCCGCTACCTGAAGAACTTGAAGTCACAATTGAGAATCAAGCACTAAGCGAGACTGCAGAAAACTCAAAGGCTCTGCGTAGCGAGCAGGTTCGTAGTGAGAATTTGGTTGCCGCAAAATATTGGGGCGACATTCAGTGGCGAATTATCGCAACATTTATTATGTTCAGCATTTGTTGGTGTGGCGTTATTTTTCTTGGCATAACCCAAGTTTTGCCGCTGTGGCTATGTCTCATCGTTAACTCAGTTTTTGCATCGACTTTTTACATGCCGTTACACGAGGCAGCGCACAAAAATATTTGGGGCAAGCGCAATACAAGTCGCTGGGTCGAAGATGCAATCGGTATTGCAAGTTCTGTACCTACTGGTATTAATTTTTCGTCTCATCGAACATCTCACATGAGACATCATGCATTTACCAACGACCCAGCGCGTGACCCAGACCATTTCACCGATGGTCGCCTTAGAGAATTGCCTGTGAAGTTCTACGGGATGACCATGGTCTATTCGTTTTTGCCGTTTTTCGCACTTATCAAACCACTTCGATTTCTACTTCCTAAAGACATGAAGCGTTTACTAAGTGATCGTCAAGCGAGCAAGAGTGAAGGCAAGGCGCAAATTCGTTTCTGGTTGCTCTCAACAATATTTTTGGTCATATGTTTCGCAACTGGACACGGCATTGAAGCCTTGATGTTGTGGTGGCTGCCGGCACGAATTCAGTTGTGTTGGTTGATGTTTATTTTCGCGTGGTATCCGCATCATCCGGCTAATGAGACATCTCGCTACCGGCACACGCGAGTCGCAGTATTTCTTGGCTCACGAGTGTTGATTCGCGGGCACGATCACCACGCGATGCACCATCTCTTTCCGCGGGTGCCGCACTATCGCTTGAAGGCACTCTGGAAAGAGCTTGCACCAGAGTTGGTTCAGCGAGGCGTTCGCGCCGAAGGGCGAGCCTTTGGCGCATCTAGCCCAGTCGTCTGGTAAAAATCTTACGAAGCTAGGGTCCCCGCAAAAACCACGGTTGAGAAACTCAATTGATCGGTGATTGTCAACAAATAAAAACTTCGTTATGCAAAGTTAATCAATTGTGCGATTTGGTGTTTTGAGTGGGGAACCCTCTAATGAATTTGCAATCGCCAGACCGGGCAAGGCAAGGGCATTCATATGTTCAATTGAGACACGACCTGAAAGCGCTCGCATCTTTTGAAACTCAGAAATCCTGAGTACCTGCAACTTCTCAATAAAATCGTCCGAATATCGATCATGAGAAAGTAACCATGCGTATGCAACTTTCACTGCAAGTGAGTCTTGTGCACCAGGTTTGCCGAGTGCTTCACGTAAATCATGTTCGTGTGTTACTGCATCCATTACGAATTGAGAATTTACTGGCGAAGGAATATTCGGCAGAACAACATCAAATTTTGACTTCTGATTAATCAGAATTTCTCTGAGTTGGGCGATCGAATCAAATTTGTGTCGGTCAACTTGTGCTTGTGTCCATGGTTCTGTTGTCACACCGGACATCCGACTTTCCAAAATATCTTCCGGAACACCAACAATATGGCTTACCAAATTACGCACATTCCAAGCCGGACAGGCTGGTACCAATTTCTCGCCATCGTTTAGATCTAAGTCCGTGAGTAAACCAATTACTCGATCACGCAGCTGCAGATATGCCAGACATACTTCGTCGTCTGGTCGAAGCCCAGCCCTCATTTTGTTTGATTACGAAGCTAGGGTCCCCGCAAAAACCTGCCAGGCGAGCAACGATTTCGCGACGAGACTGAGCACTATGTAAGCACGTTCGCCACGCAAATAATTTGACCACTTGCCCTGCGCTTTGTATTGCTTGTATTGCACAATTGCGAAACAGTTAAACAAGATAAATAGCGAGATTACGATGCCCCATACGAACCCTGGTGGCGTGGCTTCTGCAGGGCCCTTTGGCGAAATTAAGTTAATCAATGCAGCTATCCAAGGGATTGATCCGGCGATGCAACCAAACCAAAACGGCAACAAGTCCCCGTCGCCAGGTGTTGTGTATTTTTCTTGCAACCAGCCGAACAAAATCATGCAAACATTGACCCCGAAAATGCCCAGCAATGCGATGTAGTCAGCAGTGCCATTGAGTTGCATAAT
>JBILAG010000072.1:0-10078 GCA_044354345.1 Ilumatobacteraceae bacterium
TTTCGGTCGATGGCGAATGTTTCTTCAGCTTATTTTTCTATTGCTCTAGTTGTCAGCACTCTGTTGATCCTTTCGGATGTGAGTCTGCTGACGAGTCTTAAAACAAGCGTTGTAATTATCTCAATTTCAACAACAGGTTTAATCGCATGGCTGTTGGTAGTGCGTGAAGATCGAAAAATTTTATTTCCAGAAGCGATTGGAGTGGGATTAGCAGTTGGTTTCATCGTATGCGCTGGGTTTCAACTGGTACTAAGACGATACGGGTTTAATATTTTTGGCGGACTGATCCCCGTAATTATTGCCCACTCATCACTGTTATTTAAAAAAGCCCGAGACCTGATTAATTATCAGCGGTTAAGTTTCTCAGTTAGCGAAACCGCTGCTGTATTGTTCTCAATGTTTTTTGGACTTTACTTAAATGCGCCTCTACTTTTAGTACCTGCAGCGATTTTTGCCTATATTGCTTTTGGACGCAAAGTGTCGATTCCCAAAAAATTTAGTCAATTGTCGACACAAATCAATTACTTCAGTATTTGGTCAGCAGTAATACTTGGTTTTATTCTGATTGCATTAACAACCAATGTGGCGGCTCCATATATTTTTGGCGAAAGTTCAGAGTCGATACCTCGCGAAGCCTGGTCAAACTCACTAGTTACTTGGGGCCCAAGCGAGAACATTCCACTATTCGGCAATCCACTTAGATACCACTGGTTCTCGTTTGCGGTCTTTGGTTTAATAACACGCCTATCGGGCCTAGCACCAATGGTGCTTTTCAATAGTGGTCTTTCGGGAGTGCTAGACAGTCTTTGCGTTGGATCAATTGTTTGGTCACTAACTTTTTATCTTTCAAAAAATCGTCGCACAGCGTTACTTAGCGTTGCGATTCTCTATGGCACAGTTTCGCTTAATCAGCCATATTCAATACTGGCTGATTCAAGCCCAGACGCAACTTCTTGGCTCGTTTGGGTTGCTGCTTTCGGTTTCGCTCTTGTGCTACACACGAAATTCTCAATGCGGTTCGCACCACTGGTCTTTTCATTAATTGGTGTGGCGGCAATTCTCTCTAACGGTCCACATGGTGCAGTAATACTTGTCGGATTTTCTGGTTGGCTAATCGGACGATGGCTACAAAACGAAAATGCTTTTGACCAAAACTTAAAATCAGACTTGATAGTTTTCGTGGCTACCTCCGCGTCGATGCTTCTTGCTTACTATTTATTCCTGACACCGTCTGATTACTCGGCGTCAACAATCGACTTCTCTCTACGGTTCCTCAAATCATGGACGGGTTCATTATTCGTAATCACAATTTTTGCAGCTCGATTTGTCGCTTTGCCAATGTTGCACAAAATTATCGAGAAGCCTTTGTATTGGTTTTATTACGGTATTTCTTTTAGTGGATTAGCGGCATTCTTTGTTTACCGAAACTCAATTTGGAATCTTGCAAATTACTTCATATTTCCGGGATTAGTTTTGATGTCAGTTCCAATTGCAATAGTTTTTTCAGTCGGCTGGACAAATTCTCAATTAACAAAAAATTATCGTTGGGTAGTTGCTTTTACGTTTTTTATATTTGGCGCCGCGCTTCACGTCTTGACGACAGCAATCAACTGGAAGCATGAAACACGGTTAAATGCATTGTCGCTCAGTGAATACTTTGTAGCAATGCCACTGATTACAATTTGTATCTGGTCTGCGCTACACGTACATAGCGTTAAGCGTACGAATCAAAGTGCAAATATTATCAACGATGGATTTTTTGCATCATTAAATTCAATATTATTAATTGCAACAATTTTTTGCAGTCTTGGTGTGGGTCTTGGTTATTCGGTACGTACTCACATTAGAGACCTTGTTGATCTAACAATTGGCAGAGATCTTGGTGGGCCAGCCAAACCAACAACTAGCTATTTATTCAGAGATTCAATGCTTTGGTTGCAGCACAACTCAAACCAGGACGATCTAGTTGCAACAAACTTCATTGCAGGCGAGGAAATTAGAGATTTTTTCACTACTGCAACTTTCCCAAGCTCTAATCTTGCGGTTTCTGCAATAAGTAGGCGGCGAGTACTCGTTGAAGGTGATTCATGGGGAAACGTTGGACTTGTATTTACAAATGTAAGCCGAGTGCCGTTACCAATTGAAGGTGAAGGAATTTTTACCCTTCAGAATGTCGCGCCTACATGGCTCAACGAACGACTTCAAATGAGTCATCAGTTCGGTAGGCAACCAACTTCAGAATCGGTTGAATACATGAAAAAAATGAATATTGATTGGTTTGTTGCGAGCAAGGCCAAGCAAATGCCTTCAACTTGGGAACCTTACGCAAGTGTTGCTTTTGAAAACAGCGAAGTAATAATTTTGAAACTTAAGTAGATTTATGTTTTGCTTTTTGCGAGCCACTTCGCAAAAAATTCGCATTCAAATCCGCCATCACTCGCTTGATCCCGACAGTGATTCGGGTTTTACAAAAAGAGTCCGCGCCTAATAGTGCAACAGACTTGAAGCTAATACTTCGGGGCTGTTTATTAGTTTTTGTATTACTAGAAGCAGTTATCAATGGTCTTACTCGAAACACGGTCTTGGCGATACTGAGAATGTTTCCAATTGTTAGGTTTTCGTCGGCGACCACAAGTTTTATGAATTTTCGACTCAACCCTGTTTCTGCAAGAGCAATTTTGGCCGCGTCAACAATTATTCGTGAAGCGTCGGCAACATACACATAGTTACGCGAGGTCTCTAGCGGTACGAACAGATTTATGGGCTGTCGACGAAGAATTGAATCACAAATCGTAGATATCAGCCCTTGGTTTTTTGAGAAATCTTGACTCGCACCATAAAGATTAGAGATTCTTCCTACGACAACTCGCACACCCAGTCGGTCAGAAAAATCTCTCAAATAGTCTTCTTGCTTTAGTTTTGCTTCACCATACGGTGTCGTGGGCCGTGGAGTCGTAAATTCTGTGAATGGTTGGTTTTTGCTACCTGCATAAACTCCACCAGCAGACGACGCATGGAAGATGAGTCCATTTTGTAATGAATTTTTTCCAAAACTTTCCTCAATTAATTTTAAAAATTCTTGAAAAATTCTTGTTTCTTCAAACATTTGTTCGGTCGTGCTAGACAGGGTTCCTTTTCCGGCACACCAGAAAATCACCCACTTATCATCACTGACAATTTGTGAAAAGTGCTTACAACTTTTGGCAATTTGACACTCGAGTTCAGCACTATCAGACCAAACAAATTTTTCACTCGGCGAAAATACTTCAGCAAAATTTCCACTTTGATTTTCTACACTGTTGCCTAGCAATCCACCGCGACCTATTACCCAAACTTTCATCAGTTTGATTGTTTACTTTTTCTCGTCCGCGAAAGCGCATCATTGAACGGACTCGAACGGATCAGATATAGCGGCCGACCAATTGCATTACGAACCACAACACCGAGATATTCAGCCAAGATTCCTAACGAGAACAAGATTGCACCGCTACCCATTGAGACGAAAATAACTACGGTTGTCCATCCTTCAACTGGATATCCATGCGCAACCTTTCCGTAAAGTGCGAAAGCAGCGTAGAAAACGCCAATGAAGAACGAAGAAAAACCAATCAAACTTACAAGCCGAAGTGGACGTGTGCCCGAACTCAAAACCAGTCTCAAGAAATGGCCCAGCAATCGGCGAAAGGTGAATCCTGTTTGGCGGGGGTACTCAACTCGCGGCAAGATCTCGCACGCAACTGACCGGTCAACAACCCAGGTCAGCGCGACATCAAGGTAAACCCCCGACCCTGCATACGCCCCGACACTTCTACCTATTTCACCTGTCATCAACCTGTAGCTACTGAAAAATTCCCCGTCTTGTGGTGAGAGAAGTTTTGTATAAAGCCACTTCGCCAGTGCCGAAAAAAAATTTCGCCAGCGTGAATGCAACGCACCACCAGCAAACTTGCCATAAACCAGTTGAGAATTTTCTGCAACCGCAGTATCTAAAAGTTTGGCAATTTCTTTAGGATCATGTTGCCCATCTTCATCGAGAGTAACGATCCAATCGGAGATGCTTGACGACATTCCGGCCAATGTTGCGGCGTGTTGTCCAAAATTGCGAGATAGCCATACGGGGCGAACCCAGTCATACTTCTCACTCAGATCATAGATTGCTTTCGCCGAATTATCTGGGCCAGAGTCATGGACCAATAGAACTTCGCTAATCACGTATCTGATACCAGAAGCCGAAGTAGAAGTTTCGGTAAATTCTGACAGTTCATGAACCAATGTTGAGATCGTCTTTTCGCCCTGATAAACAGGAATCACCACAGAAACAGTTGCAATATATTGATTGTCCGTGTACTTTTCCATCCCAAATAACCTTATCCGCAATGGACAATCACTAACCCGTCTAGCGTATGAGTGTGGCTTTCAATGACAAATAGCAATCTAGGTATTGATTTAAGTGCGATTCGTGCGGCCCGCGAAGTTGGGCGAACAGTGGTTGAACATACGCCAGTCACACCTTCGGCATATTTGTCAGAACAATTTGGTGGAAAGATAATTTTGAAAGCTGAGAATTTGCAGCGAACTGGGGCTTTTAAAATTCGTGGTGCGATAAACAAGTTGCACCAACTCGGAGAACTAGCAAAAAACGGAGTTGTAGCAGGCAGTGCAGGTAATCACGCACAAGGTCTTGCATTCGCGGCAAAACACTTTGGAGTAAAGGCTGAAATTTTTATTCCTCTCGGGGCATCGCTGTCAAAAATTAACGCGTGCAAGGGGTATGGAGGAATTGTTTTGGATGGAGGTGAAAGCGTTGATACTGCGGTGCTTGCCGCCAAGGCGCGTGCAGTTGAAACGGGTATGGCATTTTGCCACCCGTATGACGATGTTGATGTAGTGGCGGGTCAAGGCACGCTTGGTCTTGAACTTCTTGAAGATATTTCAGATTTAGCACAGGTGATCGTTCCACTTGGTGGCGGTGGACTGCTTTCTGGTGTGGCACTTGCAATTAAGCAACAACGACCTGACGTAAAAATTATCGGTGTGCAAGTTTCATCTTGTGCACCATACATTTATGGCAACGCTCCAAGTGGCGCAATTGCAACACTGGCTGACGGCATCGCAGTCAAACAGCCCGGCAACGTGACACGTCCACTAATTGAATCTTGGGTTGATGAACTTGTAGATGTCGATGAGGACAGTGTTGCAAACGCGATGATGATTTTGTTAGAACGATCAAAAATGTATGTTGAAGGTGGTGGAGCAGTTGGTGTTTCGGCGCTTCTCACATCGTGTGTCAAACCTGCAAAAAATGGTTCGACCTGTGTTGTGTTGTCTGGTGGCAACGTTGACATGGGTTTGATACCGAATTTGATTCGACGGCACGAAACCAAGGCCGGTCGTCGGGCACTTTTATTTGTTCGAGTTTCGGATCGCCCAGGGGCACTTGCCAATTTCTTAGATGTGATTGCAAAATCAGGCGCTAATTTAATTGAAGTTAGTCATGTGCGTGAAGGTTTGAATCTCAAGGTTCGCGAGACTGGTGTTCAAGTTGTTCTTGAAGTACGCGGTCACGATCACACTGCAGAGATCATCACGACGGCAAAGATTGCTGGATTTGATGTTTCACAAGTTATTAACTAGTTACAATGACGCCACTTATTTTGTTACCCGGCAAATTAACTACCGATGCAAAAGGCGTTCGCGGAGATTCATTTTCGACTGGGCGTCTATATAGTCAAGCTATTGCTCAGGCTGGAGGTGTCGCACTGCAAGTGCCGCCAGTTACGCAGAGTGTTGAGTCGGCGAGCGAACTCGTATCAAGATTTGATGGTGTGATTATTCAAGGCGGAGGGGATATTGATCCCTCACTTTATGGTCAGACACAATTGAGCGACAAGATCTACGGCATTAGCGCCGAACACGACTCACTTGAGATTGCCATTGTCCGCGCTGCGATTGATCAGAACAAACCAGTTCTGGCGATTTGCCGTGGAATGCAGATTCTCAACGTTGCTCTCGGTGGGACTCTGCATCAAGACTTAGGTAAAGTTCTTGAAGATGGCGAGGCACATTGGAATACGTATCACCAGATCGTGCTGACTGGCGATAGCCGAGTAGCACGTGCAATGAAAACTATTTCGCCGAAACGATCACATTCTTTTCATCACCAGGCACTCGATAAGGTCGCACACGATTTAACGGTTACTGGACGCGCTGAAGATAACACTGTTGAGGCGGTTGAGCACAAGTCTGCGCAATGGATTGTCGGTGTGCAATGGCACCCTGAAGACGACGCGAAGACTGAACCAGATCAACAAAACCTATTTGATGGGTTCATTGACGCTGTGCGCAACAAAAAATAATCTGTGATTTATTTGCTGGCGAGTTGAGTGAGATCTGAAGTAAGGTCAAGCAACAAACTTGGAAGAACACCAATAACTAGAGTTACTGAAATTGCAATTGCAATCGCAATAGTTGTCAATAGCGGAACTTTGACGGTCACAGAACTTGTTGCATCGCTCAACCACATACTGACCATGATTCGTAAATAAACAAACGCCGCAATCACAGCGCAAACCATGGCGATGACCGCTAATTCGTAACTACCAACACCTATTGCTGCCTGAATTACTCCGAACTTTGCGACGAACCCACTGGTTAACGGTACACCTGCTTGGGCTATCAACAAAACCGTCATCGCTAACGCAAACACCGGATTATTTTTGCCAATGCCTTTGAAGGCATCAAGCGAGGCAGCTCCATCGTTCGAATTTTGTGCAACAACTGTGACAACACTGAATGTGCCAACGACCAAGGCTGCGTAAAGCACGACATAAACAGCGATTGCGGTTAATCCGTCACCAACGTCAGGCGATGAGCGATGTGATGATGCTTCTAAACCAACAAGTATGAAACCTGCATGACTAATTGACGAGTAAGCGAGCATTCGCTTCACATCAGTTTGCACTACAGCAACGACTGATCCAACAACAAGTGTTAGTGCGGCCAGTACGAAAACTGCTGGGCCCCAATCATCTGCACGTGATGGAAATGCAGTAACGAAAACTCTTACCAATGCAACAAGTGCGGCGACTTTTCCGGCTGAAGCCATAAACGCTGTAACCGGTGTTGGCGAACCTTGATAGACATCTGGGGTCCACGCTTGAAATGGCACAAGAGATACTTTGAAACCAAACCCAACAAGCATCAAACCAACACCGATTAGAAGCAGAGTGTCATTACGTGGAACGGTGATGTAAGAATTCAGCGCCAAATTGATATCAACTAAACGAGTAGTGCCGGTTGCTCCGTAAGTAAGCGCGACACCATACAAAAAGAAAGCTGATGCGAAACCGCCAAGAATGAAATACTTCAATCCGGCTTCTTGGCTTTCTGCTCGTTTTCTGTTGCTCGCTGCCAATAAATAAAGTGACAGGCTAAGGGTTTCTAAACCGAGAAATAAGACAATCAGATCGTTTGCCGCAACCATCACGATTCCACCAATTGCTGCTGTTAGATAGAGCGCATAGATTTCGGGCATGTCAGATTTTTCAACCGCGAGATAGTCGCTAGTCACAAGACTGACAAGCAATACTGCCGAGCAAATTGCAATTGTCGCCAGCACAGCAAAATGATCGAGAGCAAGAGCGCCACCAACAAGAAGTTTGGGGCCAGAACTCGAAATATCGCGCCATAAAAATATTGATATAGCAATAGCGACACTTGCTGTTAGCGCACTGGCTAATCCATACCAGCCACGTCGCCACTGCGGAGTTAACGACCCGACAAGCAAAAGCAAAAGAGCGCCGAAAAGTAAAACTAATAAAGGCGAAACCGAAAACCAATCAATTACGGGGCCCGCAAATTCAGGTATTTGGTCGTTCACTTGGTTTGTCCTTCTACGTGCTCAAGGAGTGCAGCCACGCTTGGTTCGATTCTGTCAAGAATTGGTTTTGGGTAGATGCCGGATACAACGATGATTGCGACAAACACAGACATCAACAAGCCTTCACGAATTGTAAGTTCTTTAAAAGTTGAATTGGCTTCGTCGGGCTCACCGTGAAATACGCGTTGATAGGCCCACAACAAATAAAGCGCAGCAAGAATAACACCGACAGTGGCCACAACTGTCCACCAGCGAGCAGGACCAAATGATCCAATCAAAATCAAGAACTCACCAACGAAACCATTGAGGCCAGGTAAACCAACCGAAGAGAGCATGACCACCGTGAAGACGCCAGCAAAGATTGGCGCAACATGCTGAATGCCACGTAACTCAGAGATTTCACGTGTGTGGCGCCGTTCGTAAATCATGCCGACGAGTAAAAACAATGCACCCGTTGAGACTCCATGATTGACCATTTGCATTACCGCACCAGTCACTGCCTGCGAACTGAGCGCGAATGTTCCAAGAACTATGAACCCGAGGTGAGCAACAGAAGAATAAGCGACGAGTCGTTTTAGATCATGTTGCATCGTTGCGGCAACTGCACCGTAAATGATTCCGAAGACGGCGAGAGTAAATATTGCTGGTCTTGCCCACATCGCGGCCTGCGGAAATAAGTAAACTCCGAATCGCAAGAAACCGTAAGTTCCCATTTTGAGTAACACGCCAGCAAGAATTACTGAGCCACCTGTTGGGGCTTGTGTGTGAGCATCGGGCAACCAAGTATGGAACGGAAATAGCGGCACCTTAACCGCGAACGCAATCGCAAACGACAAAAATAGCCATCGTGCGGCATTCGTTGAGAAGTTCGCACCTTCAGCGATTTTGACAAGATCAAATGTCACCACGCCAAGGTCGCGATGTGCAAGTGCAACTGTCGCAATGATTCCGACGAGCATGAACGCCGAGCCTGCCATCGTGTATAAAAAGAATTTCGTCGCTGCGTAGACCCGCTGGTCATAACCCCAACCACCGATCAAGAAATACATCGGCACTAAAACAATTTCGAACATTACGAAGAATAAAAACAAGTCAAGCGACAAGAACGAGCCCATTACCCCGGCTTGCAATAATAACATCCAAGCAAAATACGAAGTTTCATTGTGATGCGGATCAATTCCGACAATTACTAGCGGAAACAAGATTCCAGTCAGCACTATTAAAAACAACGAAATTCCATCCACGCCTAAATGCCATGAGATACCCCATTGGCTAATCCATAGATGTTGTGAGACGAATTGAAAACCTGCCTCACCAGATTTGAACGCTGCTAACAACCATAAAGAAAGTGCTGCAGTGGTAACACTTGAAACTAATGCTGCCAGTTTCATCCACTCTGGACGCGAACCACCAAGTAGTGCCACAACTATCGAACCGATAACGGGCAACACAACTAGCAATGTCAAAACTGGAAAGTTAAGAACTTCGGCGCTTGCGGCGATCACAACAGTTCCCCCCGTAAAAAGAACCAAGCCAAAATCACGACAGCACCGAAACTAATTAATAATGCGTATGCACGAACAAAACCGCTCTGAGCCCTGCGCAATGATGCTGCAATATTTCGAATCAACTTGCCAACTCCATTGACGATGCCATCAACTATGTTGGCGTCAATCCAAGCTATTAAATTAAATGTTTTGGCGCCTGGCCCGGCGATCAGACGGCTTGCGGCATTGTCGTAGTACCACGCTTGCTCAAGTACTTTAGGCTCAATTGGCTTGACCCATGATTTTGCGTAAACCGCAATTGACGCTGCGATTCCAACTACTGCAATCACAATCGCTACAACCAATAACAAATATTTATTTTGATACGCCCAAGTCTCATGAATATGCGCTTCAGATTCTTCGACAACTGGTGCAAGCCAGCGTTCTAGAAAATTAAAATCTTTGCCGAAAGGCAATTGCATTGCGCCACCGACGATAGATAAACCCGACAACACAACCAGAGGCGTCAACATTATCCAACTACTTTCGTGTGGGATTAAGTCGCCGTGTGAGCCGTGTTCGGCACTGTGATCATTCCATTTTGCTTTGCCGTAAAACACCATGATGACTTGGCGTGTCATATAAAACGCCGTCAATAGTGCGGTAATCAAACCAACCACATAGAGTCCACGATTATTCGCATATACATAAA
>JBILAG010000073.1:0-10064 GCA_044354345.1 Ilumatobacteraceae bacterium
TTGGTGCTGGTCATGACACGAAGACGATCACCTTGTCTTGCGGGAAACTCACTACTGGTGTAACGGTCCCGCAGTGGTCGTCAATGTTGATGCTGCGTAACCTCAAGTCGCCAGAAACCTACTTTCAGGCAGCGTTCCGTGTGCAGTCACCGTGGTCTATCAAGAACCCAAATGGTGACAATCCGCATGAAGAGGCGATCATGAAGCCTGTCTGTTTTGTGTTCGACTTTGCGCCGACGCGTGCGCTTAGACAGATCGCTGAATATGGTCAAGGTTTATCACCTGAAACAGCTAACCCTGAGGAAGCCGTAGAAGAATTAGTAAAGTTCTTGCCGGTTCTTGCCTATGACGGATCGAATATGTTTCAAGTTGATGCGGGAGCAATTCTCGACATCGCGATGGCGGGCACATCCGCAACTTTGCTGGCGCGTAAATGGGAGTCGGCAATTCTGGTAAATGTCGATAATGACACATTGAAAAGAATTATGAATAGCGATGCGGCGATGCAGGCAATTATGAATATTGAAGGCTTCAGAGCACTTGGGAGTTCGATTTTCGAGACCGTAGTTAATAAGAGCGAATCAGTGAGAGATACCAAAAAAGAAAAAGGCGACAAACTTAGTGACAAGAAAAAGCGAGAGTTGACTGAGGAAGAAAAAGATTACAAGTCAAAGCGCAAGCAAATTCAGGAGAAGTTGATTAAGTTTGCAACTCGTATCCCAGCATTCATGTATCTCACGGATTACCGCGAAAACACTCTGCGAGATGTGATCACAAAACTCGAGCCAGATCTGTTTAAGGCCGTAACCGGCTTAACGGTAAAAGACTTCGATTTGCTTGTCTCGCTAGGAGTTTTCAACTCAACTCACATGAATCAGGCAGTGTTTGCGTTCCGACGATACGAAGACTCGTCACTGTCGTACACGGGCATCGACTCGCATCCAAAACTTCGCCACTACGGTCTCTACGACACCGTTATCGCAGCCGACGAAATTTCGGTATAAGAAAACTTTCAGCTAAATATAATTAATTTTGCCTATTGCGTTGAATGCGGGTGGATTGTTTTTGTATTCAACAATCTCCTGAGGCATTGATAACTTTCCATACGAGTTTTTATCCCATTGGTCAATTAGCCAGTTGACTTTTTGAATTAAGAGCCCACGAATCAAGCCAGTATTGTGGTCATGATCAATCGAGATGCGTTTACCTGTAGATGGGTCGTATATTTCGCGGCCACGGACTATAAGTTTTTCGCCCGAAAGAGGGCACTCAAAATTTTGTGCTTCGGCGAGTTTGTAGATTTGCTCAAGAGTGAGTCCGTGTCGACCTTTAGCCATAACTGAACAATAGATGCCCCAAGTACGGTCGCAGGTGGGGGTGCGGGCGGCGTGGGTTGATCCACTGATATGCGTTTCGATGCCGATATATCGGTATAGATCTAGAAGTAGTCAGGTTGCCTCGAAAATGCTTTTAAATATGGTGAATGCCCGTAAGGGCTAGTTGCGTTGTGCAATGTCGAGCATCACTCCAAACACCCTTGCCGTACTATTCGGGTATCGACAAAGATCAAACAATAAGACGGATGACTAGGAACATTGAAGAAATTACTAAGTGTGCAATGCCGATGATTGGTGGCTTTTTGAGTCATCGTTTAGAAAGGGTTCGCAATGACAACGCCACCTAGGGAAATTGAAGTTGAGTGTCCGGCTTGTGGTATCCGCTTTGTTACTTGGCATCGTCCATCAGTGAACTTGTCATTAGGTGAAAAGTGGTCCAAAAAAGATCTCGATAAGTTGAGGTTTGTTAATTGTGAGAGATGCAACTTTCGGTTTGAAAAAGAATTGATGGTAGTACAAATGGATATAGAAAAAAATGAGTTGATATTACGAATTGAGTCAGAATAAGTAAGAACCTTGTGTTGGGCGCGGGTGGGGGTGCGAGCGGCGTAGGTTGATCCTTATCGTGCGGCGTAGTGGAATGCGATAGAAGTGGCTGCTAAGGCTTGGTGGCTTCGAAGACCGAGAACACATAAGGCGCTGACTTTTCGTAGAAAGCAGTTTGTGTGAGCCCAATCGAGTTTTGCAGGGCGACATTGAACGACGGTGCGGTTGCCAGTTGGTCGAGGAGTTTTTTGAAACCGTCGAGGCCGTAAGTGGCAATCAGCCATTCGTACATGACTGCGCCGATGGCATATGACATTTCAAAGGCTTGATTTGGTTCTGATTGCTCGGTGGCGATCATCATTTTGATTACGTTGTCGGTGCTATTTAGTGGCAACCAGCTTTGGTTGTTTCTTCTGCGCTCGTAGAGCAGCCAGTCGATTGCGTCAGCGTTCCAGCCTTGGTTTCTGAAGGCCGTGATGAAGGAAACCGCGTTAGCGCCACCTTCGCGGAAGTGTTGAGGTTGAAGTTTGTTGTATTCACTTTGTGAACTAGGTCGTGAGCGACGGTTCTTGAACATTGCGTAATCTTGCACAACGTGAAAGAACTCGTGGCGCGCGACTTGGGGCCACTCGAAATTGATATAGGCGAGGTCAAGATAAGAAGCGGTACCCAGATAAATCTTGCCTGTCCATTCGCTGTTTGTCTCCCAGAAGCCGCCACCACCAGTTATAAACGGCCGCTCGTTCTTCGCTTCGAAGCGTGTGAAACTGCCAGGCAGGTTTTGTTGCAGCCATTGGTCGCTCTTGATGTATTCGCGATCTTGTTCAGTAACGAGGCTTACATAGACTTTTATCTTTGTCGAGAAATAACTGTTCCATAATGCGGCAGCCGCATCAAGTTCGCGCTTGCTATGGCTAACGAGTGCAGCCGGAAATGAAGGTCGAATGTCGTAGATGAATTCGACATTCGGATGTGAAGTGTCGCCTGATGTTGGATTTAACTCTGAATATGCCTTTTGTCTGATTGCAGAAAATGCTGATGCGCTGCGCGAGTCGGTCTCAAAATATTTGCCAGAGTCGGCTTTGCGAGTGAGAGCACCATTGTTAAGGCCATAGATCATGGTGCCCTTATAACTAAGACTGTCGGCAGGAATTGTCGTCGTAGTTGTAGTGGTCTTCGTTGTCGTTGGCGAAACAAGTTGCGCTGCGCCCCAAGTTGACTTCTTGCCTTTTTTGACGCAAGTGTATTTCAATCCTTTGATAGTTTTTGTAGCGCCCGCTGGCGAGCAACTCGAACCAGGCTTGAGTGAAACTGATGCAGAAGTCGAGCTGGCTGCGAGCGCAAGCACTAAAACGGTGGAGGCTGAGATTGTGGCAAGTCTTTTCAAGAACTGACTACTTTTTTGATAGGTGACAATGACATTCGGATACGTCTTTATTGTACGGCATAGTGAAATGCGATAGAAGTGGCGACTGCTAACCAGAGTTGATACGGCACGAACGCTAACCCGAGTGTGTGAGACACGCGAAACGAGATCACGAGAAGCGGCGTGGTGAACGCAGAGGCGAGCACGAGTGCAACAGCTGATGCGATCAGTGAGTGCTCGAGAGGCGGCTGGCAATTCAAATTGGCTTTAGTCTGCCCATCCGAGTTCGCGCTCAAGTTCGGGAAGTTTGTCTCGTTGTGCTCTGAGCAGATCTAGGCAGTCGTCGATTTGGGCGTTTGTGATCCCGCGTACTTCGGAGAAAATAGCGAATCCTTGACCCGCGAATTGCGTGATAATTTGCCAGGCGACTGTTGTTCGATCGCTTTTAACCTCAACGCCAATTCGAAACTCATGTGCGAAGTGGTCAGAGTTTTCTATGTTGAAAATTTTTGGGTCGACCCCTTCGGCGATCATCCAGGCAATTAGCCGGGTGCGTAATCTAAAATCTGGGTCTGCAAACATCGTTAGTTGTGTTGGCTTTAGTCTAGAAATCGCATTGTTCATCAATACCTTGGCTACTTGGTTAAAAAGTCCTGTCATTGATCCAAAATTTCTAGAGATCGTTGTCAATGCCAGACCTGTTCGATTGGTGATTTCGCGGGCTGTCACTTGGTCAAATGGGTATTCGCGAAGCATTTCGATGCTGGCATTGACCAGGCGTATTTGCGCTTCCGCCGCTGGGACAACTGCTCTGACAGTCTTTGGCTCATTGACCGTTTTCTGTTTTGGTGTCGTCATATTATGCAATTCTAAGTCATAACCATTACCTAGATACTGTAACCTATCATGCGAACAAGAATTTGTAGTGAAATCAATATTTACAGATATTTTAATTGAATCGTTTTGCAATCGTTGTATGCAAATGATACTCTTCCATCCAAGTTAGAAGCAGATCAAATCATCAACTTTTAGGACCCTTATGAAAACAACAGTCAAAATTTCGCGAGTCAAGAGTTTGGGTGTGGCAGTTGGGCTGTTTTTTGTGCTTGTTGCCTCTCCAGTTTTGGCATTGAATAGTGCCCAGAATCCGGTTGCTGACTTTATAACGACTGCAACTAGTACAACTAGTACAACTGTGCCGGCAAAAACAGTTAAAACCGTCAATCCGAAGAGCACGAACGGCAAGACAAAAACGACTAATCCGACTAAAACGACTGTGGCTATTAAAACGACTGTGGCTAATGCCGCAACTGGGGCTATTGGCACAACTGGAGCTATTGGCACGACTGGGGCTATTGGTACGACTGTTGCCAAGGTTGAGTCTGCTGTGATTTCTATGTGTGCGAATACGAAGTCGTCGGTGTTGCGTGACACAGCAAATAATTCGTGTGCGTCTGGTGAAGTGAAAGTTGAGTGGCTTGACACTGGTGCATCGCCAAAGATTTGTGTGAATAGCAAAAATAGTCAGATGACTTTGGCTCAAGACGGTGAGTGTGTTGCCAAAAACACTTCTGCTGTTGTTGTGGCTGCGAATAAACAGGTTTTGGCTTGTGCTGATCCGACAACTGGTTTGCTGCGTTATGCGCCGTCTGGTGTTTGTGCTTCGAACACTAGTGCTGTTGACTGGTTGTTGAAAGGCCAGGGTGTGTCTAAAAGTGTTGACGATGCTGTCAAAAAAGGTGTGAACCAAATTATCAGCCTGATCCCAACTAACGGTGGTACTGGTAGTAGTACGAATTCAACAAAATTTGTGACAACGAACCCCGCATCCAATACTGCATCTAATACTGGATCGGTTAATACAACATCTCCTGCAACATCAACGACTGGTACGACTGGCACGACTGGGGCTATTGGCACGACTGTTGCCAAGGTTGAGTCTGCTGTGATTTCTATGTGTGCGAATACGAAGTCGTCGGTGTTGCGTGACACAGCAAATAATACGTGTGCGTCTGGTGAGGTGAAAGTTGAGTGGCTTGACACTGGTGTATCGCCAAAGATTTGTGTAAATAGCAAAAATAGTCAGATGACTTTGGCTCAAGACGGTGAGTGTGCTGCCAAAAACACTTCTGCTGTTGTTGTGGCTGCGAATAAACAGGTTTTAGCTTGTGCTGATCCGACAACTGGTTTGCTGCGTTATGAGCCGTCTGGTGTTTGTGCTTCGAACACTAGTGCTGTTGACTGGCTGTTGAAAGGCCAGGGTGTGTCTACAAATGTTGACAATGCTGTCAAAAAAGGTGTGAACCAAATTATCAGCCTGATCCCAACTAGTGGAGGTACTGCCGCTGGTACTGGTACGAATTCAACAAAATTTGTGACAACGAGTCCGGCTACAAATATTTCGACTGTGATAACGAGTCCGGCTACAGATACTTCATCAGCACCAGCCACAACAGCTACCACGACTACGACAGTGCCAACTGCAACAACAACTGCTAGCGCAACAACTACAACAACTATTGCGTCGCGTGCGTCTGGTTCGTTTGCTGGCTATTTGGGTGGTACTTGTCCTGATGGTTCAGGGATTCCTTGGTATTGGGGTAGCGGTGGCATTGCTCGTGCGGGTGGCTGTTCGGCTGCTGCTTCAATAGCACCAATCTCTACCGGTGATTCTGGCTCCTCGGGTGGTTCTGGGTCGGGGGCGACAACAACTACAACTGCTGCACCTACTATCCCTGGTACACCAGGCACGCCTACAGGTGTTGCAGGCAACACCCAAGTCACGGTTTCTGTGACTGCTGGTTCTGGCGGCACACCCGCTAGTTACACAGTTACTCGATCAACAACTTCTGGTGGCACATATACGACAGGTTGCACAATTACTGGTGCGTCTGGTTCGTGTGTTATCACTGGTTTAACAAATGGTACGACATACTTTTTTAAGACAACTGCAACTAACTCTGTCGGCACATCAAGTTTGTCAAGTGCGTCAAGTTCGGTTACACCTGCAACAGTGCCTGATGCACCAACAATTGGCACAGCAACATCTGCTGGTGCAACTTCGGTAACAGTTGAATGCACGGCACCAGCATCAAACGGTGGTGCGACAATCACGACTTATACGGCAACTGCCGTCGGCACTGCCATTACTGGCACATTAACTTCAGCAACTTGCAGTAGTGCGATCACAGTTACAGGTTTAACAACTGGCACCGCCTACACGTTCACTGTCACGGCAACAAACTCTGCTGGCACATCAGTCGCATCAGCCGCATCAAACTCAGCAACACCAGCAGCAGCAACAGCGCCTGGTGCTCCAACAATTGGCACAGCAACTGTTACTGGTACTACTTCGGTGAGAGTTGCTTGCACTGCACCAACATCAAACGGTGGTGCAACGATCACGACTTACACGGCAACTGCCGTCGGCACTGCCATTACTGGCACATTAACTTCAGCAACTTGCAGTAGTGGTGGGATCACAGTTACAGGTTTAACAACCGGCACTGCATACACGTTCACGGTTACAGCAACAAACTCTGCTGGTACTTCAGTCGCATCAGCAGCATCAAACTCAGCAACACCTGCCACGCTCACATGCGCAACAGGCGGAACCTGCGTTCTTGGTGAAACAGGCCCAGGTGGCGGCAAGGTGTTCTATGTACGAGCCAGCGGTGGCACGTTCACATCAACAGGATCAGATTGTGACACGACCTGTAAATATATGGAGGCTTGGACTTCTGATTCGTCTTCAGGTATTGAATGGACCCCTTCTACCGTAGTCAACAAGTGCTACGGAAGTGGTTCCAATTCGGGCACCTCGAGTTGCATAACGAATTCCATATATACGGCCTTAGAAGGTCAATCCGCTTCGGCAACAGCCTCAACCGCAATCGGCAAGGGAATGGCTAACACGAATAAAATGTATGACCTGTTCACTACCTCTGGTGGCCGCGCCACAAGTACTTATGGGGCGGGCATTGCGTGGGCGTTCGCGAACAATGGCAAAACCGACTGGCATATTGGTTCACTATCTGAAATGACGCAGATGTGTAAATGGCAACGAGGCCAGGCATGGACATCAGACGCGACTACTTGCACCAACGCGGGGTCTTTGAATAGTGCTACTTATGGAGCCAATGCCATGAATTTTGTAATTGGGATTTTTTACTGGAGTTCTTCTGAAAAATCGGGGAGAATTGATCAGGCAAGCCAAATATTTATGGGGGGTAACGCTTTTAACGATACCAATAAAGATAGTCAGGGCCCGATCCGTATAGTTCGGGCCTTTGGTTAACTATTTAACTATTTGACTTTCGCTTTTTTGGTGCCGCGACAGCGGCACCAAAAAAGTTCTTTGGAGTGCTGTTGGCTCTGAAGTTAGATAGCGACCTTGACTTCGACTGAGTGATAGTCGTGTTTATTGTGCGGCGTAGTGGAATGCGATAGAAGTGGCGACTGCTAACCAGAGTTGATACGGCACGAACGCTAACCCAAGTGTGAGAGACACGCGAAACGAGATCACGAGAAGCGGAGTGGTGAACGCAGAGGCGAGCACGAGTGCAACAGCTGATGCGATCAGTGAGTGCTGATTAAAAAACAACCATGCCCACGAGAGCGCGGCCACCACACTTAGTGCGAGACAAATCAACCAGACCAGTTGGTGAGTGCTTGAGAGGCGGTTGGCAACAACCCAGGTTGCGATGATCAGCAATGCAAAGTTGTAGGGCCAGATGAGTCCGATCACGATGCTGGGTGGTTGCCATGCAGGTTTTGCGAGCGAGCGATACCACTGTGAATCTGTGGCGACCAAGCGACCAGAACCGATGATGTAGAGGGCGACGATTGCGGTGCCAAGAATGCCAACGATGTTGCGGCTCATACTCAAGTATGGCTTGCTGCAGCCGGGGGCTTGGCGATCTGAGTTACCAGTAAGTTGGGCATTCGCGATACTGTGCGAGTGTGATTGCATCGCAAGAAGCTCGAATTGACTTCTACAAACAGTTCATTGATGGGTTTCAAATACTCTTCGACGCGTTAGAAAATCGAGTCATAGAAGATGGCGAAGGATGGCAGATTCGACTCACCGAGTGGCCTTCTCCACTATTTAATCGAGTTGTTATTCACTCGGCCCGCCCTGAAGCGATGGCCGAGGTAAATGCAATTCTTGAGAAACACAAGGCTCCTGTTCTTATCAATCTCGTTGGTGGCGGGCTCGAGCACACTAAGGCACTGCAAGATGCCGGATACACCTTGCGCAATACGACGCCTTTTATGATCTGGGTATCAGATGATTCGCAGGATAATTTTGCGTTGCGTGATGGCTTGTCGGTTAAGCATCTTGATGTATCGAGTCTTGATGTTTTGAAACGGATCTATAAAGAGTCGTTTGGGTTCGGCGATGATGTCATCGAACTCATGGGAAGAATTCTCTTTGCTGATCCACTCGCTGCTACCTATGGATTGTTCAAAGATGACGAAATAGTCTCCGCTGTTATGGCCGTCAAATCTGAAGGGGATATTGGAATCTGGAACATGGCCACGCCGATAGCGCACCAAAAGCATGGATATGGCGAGCAGCTACTTCGTCATGTTATGAAAAGTTATAAAGGTCTTGGCGCCGAGAAATTGCTCTTAACATCGAGCCCTGCGGGCAAAGCCCTGTATGACAAGTGCGGGTGGCAGACTCTCGACTATCTGCCCACATTTATTAAGTCTTGATTTTCGCGATCCGCAGCCCACGTTGACAGCACAATCCATATTGCACAAACACCGCAGATAGACCAGGCGAGGCTGCGAATGAGGTTTGCTGTCATCAATTGCTGATGCACTGATTTATCAAAACCGTTGGCAAGTTTGCCGTGTGCTGGTGCCGACCAAAAACCGCTAATCACGAGGACCACAGCCATTGCTGCACCATTGAGAATTGCCGGCACCCGCAAAGTTTTTAATCCGCCAAGAAATGCCAATGCGAGAACGCCGATCAGTGTGAAACCTTCGGTGAGCCAAGGTATGAAAAGCAGCCTGCCGATTCGTTCGACGTGTGCGTTTTGAAAGGCGACATATGTTGTTTCGCCGACATTGGCGAACAAGGGGTAGTGAACATAGTGAATTGTCCAGATCAGCCCGACCATAAACATTGTCGAAGCAAAATGAGCGACAATCAGCGGGCGCGCGTTGCGTTGCAGGGCTTTCATGACGTCAGGCTAATCGGATATTGAAATATCATGACCGTGTGAAAGAGTTTTCATGAGTGTGCCATTGTTCGTCGCCCAAGAAATCGGGCGCACCCTAGTTGACGAAAATAAATGGATGCCGACTGTCACCATCGATGTGTCGCAGTCGCCCGAGGTTGCAGACCTTGCCCGAGTTCATGCCGTAGAAGGAGTAGGCGACGTCAGCACCCATGCGATTCGCCAAGATGACTCTGTCGTGCTTGGTGTGCAAATGACGACCCCAGTGCGGGCAATGTTTGCGGTGGCTTTTAGTTATGCGCAACACCGAGAGTTTCTCAAAGATGTAGCCGAAGCGGGCGCTCTGATATTCGCGACAACAGATGTAGAAAATGCACACGATGATCAACCGTTGTGGCTGAGTGTTGACATTGACGGCAGTGCGTTACTCGAAACTCTCAGAAACTAAGGCAACCCCCAAAAATAACCCGACCAGGCTTCTTGGGCCGGGGCGCGAGTGGTGATCGGGCGACGGTGGTTAATCCGCTAAAAGACTTGGTGAGTCTGAAATTAGATAGCGACCTTGACTTCGTATAAGTGATAAACGAGATCGCCCGTGGCCACATTGACGTTGCCGGCGGC
>JBILAG010000009.1:0-39413 GCA_044354345.1 Ilumatobacteraceae bacterium
CAGGCGGTTCGTCTGGTGTGGTTGTGTTGCCTGTTGAGACTCCTGGTTTGATTTCGGTGTGTGTAAATAAATCAACTTCTGTGTTGCGTGACACTGCAGATAACTCTTGTTCATCCGGCAGTGAAGTAAAAGTTGAATGGCTAGACAGTGGTGCATCGCCGAAGATTTGTGTAAATAACAATAATCGTCAAATGACTTTGGCCCAAGATGGTAAATGTGCAACCAAAAATAGTGCTATTGCCGATGTGATAGTCAGCAAACAAATTTTGGCTTGCGCTGATGACAAAACAGGTGTGCTGCGTTATCAGAAATCAGGTATTTGTGCCACCAATGATGATCCTGTTGTTTGGGCGCTTAAAGATCAAGGCGTGGCAAGAAATTTTGACGATGCTGTCAAAAAAGGTGTCGTTGAGATTATTAGTTTGATACCAACTACTGGTGGTGCAGGTGGTACTAGTTCTGGTGCTAACACTGGTGGCTCAACAAAAACTGTGATTGCGAACCCTGCCACTAATACTTCTTCAGCAACGACTGCGACATCGACTAATGCTGTTAGTACAACTACTGCGGCGCCAACTTCAACAACAACAACAACAACAACAACAACAACAACAACAACAACAACAACAACAACAACTACGACGACTATTGCGTTGCGTGCGTCTGGTTCGTTTGCAGGATATTTGGGTGGTACTTGTCCTGACGGTTCAGGGATTCCTTGGTATTGGGGTAGCGACGGCACTGCTCGTGCTGGTGGTTGTTCGGCTGCTGCTTCGATTGCTCCAACTACGACAGCACCGGCAACTACAACTACTGCAGTGTCAGCAACAACAACCACAACAGTTGCACCTGTTGTACCTGGTACACCTGGCACACCGACTGGTGTTGCGGGCAACACTCAAGTCACGGTTTCTGTTACTGCTGGTACTGGTGGCACACCAACTAGTTACACGATCACTCAATCAACAACTTCTGGCGGCACATATTCAACAGGTTGCACAGTCACAGGTGCTTCTGGTTCATGTGTTGTTACAGGTTTAACAAACGGTACGACATACTTTTTTAAGACAACAGCCACAAACTCTGCAGGCACATCTGGTTTGTCGAGCGCGTCAGCTTCGGTAACACCAGCAACAGTGCCTGGTGCACCAACAATTGGTACAGCAACAGTTGCTAGCGCAACATCGGTAACAGTTGCTTGCACAGCACCAGCATCTAACGGTGGTGCAACAATCACGACTTACACGGCTACATCGAGCCCCGGTGGCAGAACAGGCACATTGACTTCAGCCACGTGTAGCAGTGCGATCACAGTTACAGGTTTAACAACCGGCACCGCCTACACGTTCACAGTTACAGCAACAAACTCTGCTGGTACATCAGTCGCATCATCAGCATCGAACTCGGCGACACCAACGATCACCTGTGCCACAGGTGGAACATGTGTTGTCGGCGATACTGGGCCACTTGGTGGCAAAGTTTATTATGTGGCTACAACTGCATTTGCTTGTGGGTCAACAATGGCATCAACATGTAGATATTTAGAGTGGGACACGACAAGTTATGCGACAACCCCGACTGCGACTACTTATTGGTGCAACAATTTGTACACAGGTGCAAATACTGTTCCGACTATCAGTGGTACCAGCACTGCCATTGGTGCGGGTCTTCAAAATACAAGACTGATGCGAGCGGGCTGCACCAGTGGTATTGCAAATAACGCGTCTGGTCAAACTGCCCCTGCCCAAACCACATCACTAACGGATGCCCAATTCGCGAGTGGCTGGCATATTCCTTCGTACTTAGAATTAGATACTCTCAGAAACGCTAGATCAGCAACGATTGGCTACGCATCGAGCAACAACGGTGAATGGTACACATCTTCGCAAATTGCTGCAGGAAGTAATGGGCGAAGCGAATGGTTTGACTCGGGTGGCACCACTGACAGTAAAGGTAACGCAATCCCCTCGTTACGAGTTTCAGCATTCAATTCGACTCCATAAATACACAATGATCTCATCATTTGTAGTAACGATTTTCTCGTGGATACAGGCAATGGCATCAGCAGTCAGATTTGAAAAGGATTAGGCACACGGTGCTAGCACCACTCTAGACAAGAAACTATTGGTGCTAACCCCACAGAGTCGCGCTAGGTGCTGTTTGGTGATTTTAATTTTCTTACCTTTGTGGTGTGAAATCTAGATTCTCGTTAAGTCAGCTTCTAATTTTCTGCATCGTCCTGGCACAAGTCTTCGGCAGTTTTGAAACTCAGGTATTCGCAGCAACACAGGTTGCCAAAAAACCAAGCTCGGCTCCGCTGTGTGTAAACCCTGCTCGCAACTCAGCTCGTGCGGCGCAAGACGATCGTTGTTTAGGTGACTCGACTGTTTCATCTAGCACTCAAAAACCTACAACTAGCAAGTCAAAGACTTCGATTACGGTCAAAACTCCTGCTGGAGCGAAGTTTGTTAACCCTTCTAGCAACTCGGCTCGTGCGGCGCAAGACGACCGTCCTTTAGGTCAGCCGACTGGTTCAACAGGTAACAGGTCTAGTACCACTGGTTCAACAGGCACCAGATCAACAGCAAATAATAATTCGACAACTTCGAATACGGTCAAAACTTCGGCTGGTGCGACGTATGTTAACCCTTCTACCAATTCGGCTCGCGCGGCGCAAGACGATCGTCCTTTAGGAAGCCCGACTGTTGCGTCGAGCACTAAATTAACTGCAAGCAATAATGCAACAACTTCGAACACGACGAAGAATACGACTGCGACGAACGCAACGAATAACAAGAACGCAACGAATAACAAGAACACAACGAATAACAAGAACACAACGAACGCTGTAACGAATGTCGCTGTGACGACCCCGCCTACAACCGCACCGCTAGTGGTCACAAGTGTCCCGGCAACAACGACTCTGACCACGGTCGCGGCGACAACAACGACTACAACCACGACTACGACTATCGCAACAGCTGCTGCGGCATCAACTGGTGGCGGTGGTGGTTCAGCAGTAGTTGCTGATACGACGGCGCCGACTTTAACTTTCGCGCGCGCTTCAGACACATCAAGCACCCAAGCAATTACTTTCACAGTTACTGGCAACGAAGCTATAAATTGTGCGACTTTGTCTACGACTAATGGCACTGATTTCACGTTCACAAATATCTCTGCTATCGCTGTTGTGCAAACAAATACGACAACTTGCACGATTACGGCGACTTCAACGGCAACACCTGGTGGCGCTGCTGTTACCTCGACTTTGGCACGAGCCAGCACTTTCTCAATGGCTGACACGGCCGGTAACGCTCAAACCACTCTTGCAACAACAACTCTGTCAGTGACAGTTACGGCTCTTGATACGACGGCGCCAACTTTGACTTTTGCCAGAACTGCTGCAACATCTAGCTCAGCGTCAATTACTTTCACGGTTACTGGCAACGAGGCTATAAATTGTGCGACTTTGTCAACGACTAATGGCACTGATTTCACGTTCACAAATATCTCTGCTATCGCTGTTGTGCAAACAAATACGACAACTTGCACGATTACGGCGACTTCGACAGGCACTGCTGGCTCGACAGTGACATCCACTTTGACTGCCGCAGCCTCATTTTCAATGACTGACACGGCAACAACGCCAAACGCTCAAACTACTGTTACCCCAACGACATTGTCAGTTTCTGTAACAGTTGATACGACGGCGCCAACTTTGACTTTTGCGCGTTCTGCAGCAACTGCGAGCACGCAAGCGATTACTTTCACCATCACTGGTGATGAAGCAATTGACTGCACGACGTTGTCAACTGCCTCTGGTACCGACTTTACGTTTACGAATATTTCAGCGATCACTGGCATCGTGCAAACTAATACAACGACTTGCACGATCACCGCGACTTCAACTGCGGTCAATGGAGGCGCTGCGGTTACATCAACTTTGACTCGGGCCAGCAGTTTTTCAATGACTGATACGGCTGGCAACGCTCAAACGCTTTTACCGGGTTCGCCGCAGTCAATCAGCGTGACTGCGACCGATACGACACCACCGACGGTAACTTTGGCTCGCTCGGCAGCAACAGCAGTTGTCGGCTCACCAACTTTCACTGTGACTGGTAATGAGCAGATCAACTGCGCAACTTTATCTACGACCAACGGCACTGACTTTACTTTCTCAAATATTACCTCGATTGCTATTGTTCAGACGAATACCACAACTTGTACAATCACAGCAACTACAACGGCAACCGCTGGTGGCGCGACAGTGAACGCAAGTTTGACCGCTGCCGGCACGTTTTCAATAGCTGATACCGCAGCGACTCCTAATGCTCAGACGACTTTAACTATTACGACACCCGGTACGACGAACTTCATTGCGGTTACCGTCCCAACTCCAACTATTGGAGCAGCAGGAATTTCAGGTGGTACATCGGTCGTGTTCTATGTTGCGACGACTCCGTTTGCATCGCCAGGCTCATCATGCACCCCAACTTGTAGGTATTTGGAGTGGGAGAACGTAAGTGGAGTTGCCCAAGACTGGTGCAGTGTTTCGACTTCCGTCGCGGGCACAGGCACAGGCATTGGTGCAGGCGCAAACAATACTGCGTTAATGAGAGCGGCGTGCAACAACAATTTAAACTTGCTCAGCCTTTTGGGTTCTGACACCAATTGGTTTATCCCTTCACGAGACGAGTTGAACGAACTCTTCAGAAACCGTGCATCTGTTGGTTGGCCAACAGGTACGGGTGGAGAATATTTCACTTCTTCTCAAGTTGACGCTTCACCGACCGCGGCTCCGCCTGGACCTGCAGGTGCGTGGGCTGGCGGAACAGAAGGGACAAGCCAGGCCTATACGAATAGGGCGTGGAGACAATGGTTTGACAGTGGTCAAATGAGTTGGGACCGTACCAAGACTCAACCAGCAGGTCTGGTGAGAATTAGAGCTTATGGATAAGTACGATCTCAAATCAGAGCTATAAGTACGGTCTGATTTAGCGCACTAATTTAGCGGTCTGGTGTCACATTTGCATGTGGTTCTAGCCGTTTGGTTGAACCGTTAGACTGATCAGATCATGACCCGCAACGCCATTGGGCGTTTTCGTAGGACGGTGTCACCTCTAATTGGTGCCATCTGTTGCATTTCACTGGTTACGGGGCTGGCCCCTGCCTCGGCCCAGGCGGCTGGTTTTGGTGCGCCAGAAGCCAGGTTGCCCCAGACTTCTGATGACAAGCAGCGCGAGGTAGACGCGATTCTTGACGAATTAGACCGTCTTGCCGAAGCAATGGATAATTTGGCCGAAGATTACGCCGGTGCGGTTAATGACGGCCTTGAACTTGATAAAGAAATCGCAGCCACCGAGGGTCGTATCAAGGCCAAAGAAGTTGAACTTGGGACAATGCAGGCGCAACTGCAAAGTGTCGCGTTAAAAACCTTCGTCGGAAGTTCGGTCTCGAATAGTTTGGCGAGCATTCTGAGCTCAACTGGCACTCTGTCTGACGCGGTGCGTAAATCGTATTTAACCTCGGTCGCACTCAATACAGGTGTCAGCGGACTTGACGCATTGCAAGGAAAGATCGAAGATATTGCCCGCGAACGCAAGCAGCTTGAAAGTCAACGTACTCGCTCTGGTGGTATCGCCGATTATGCAAAAAAACGTTTAGCCGCAGCGAAGGCAAGCGAAAAGGCTTATACGGCAAGAGAGCAAGAAGCCTTGCGAGACTTAGGTGATCTGTTGCGTGGCGAACAAAGTAAGCGCGCCACAGCAGCACTCGAAGAGGCAGCGCGAATTGCCGCATCGTTCTCAAAAATAAAAATCTCGAACGTGCCTGCCCCGTCGTCCTCGGCCGGTATTGCAGTTAAAGCAGCGTTGTCGCAACTTGGTGTGCGTTATCAGTATGGGGCTCTTTCGCCTGGTGAAGCATTTGATTGTTCAGGTCTGATGTCTTATGCATGGAGTAAAGCTGGAGTGAGTATTCCACGCTCGTCGCGCTCGCAGTATGACGGTTTAACCCGTGTTCCAACTTCTTCGGCGCAGCCGGGCGACTTGATTTTTACGCACAACCCAGTCAGCCACGTCGCAATGTATCTAGGCGGCGGACAAGCAGTTGCGTCTCCACGAACTGGCGATGTTGTAAAAGTTTATGCAATTAATTGGTCGAAAGTTACAGGCGTCGGACGGCCCAAGTAATATAAAAAATGTTTGGCTGGTCGCGTTCTGATTTTTCTGCGGGCGAAATAACCCGCGAAGTATTTCGCAAGGGTAATGGACCAGCTGTAATTATCGTTCACGAAATACCTGGCATCACACCAGCGGTTGAAAAATTTGCCAACGAAGTTGTTGACGCTGGGTTCACCGTTGTGATGCCGTTGCTTGTTGGTACAACTGGCGCGGCACCGAGTAGTAAATATATTGCTTCGTCGATGTTGAAAGTTTGTATCTCACGAGAGTTCACGACTTTGGCGCTAAACAAAACTTCGCCAGTTGTATTTTGGTTGCGAGCGCTAGCCAAACAACTTCACAACGAACTTGGTGGCAAAGGTGTTGGCGCAATCGGTATGTGTTTTAGTGGTGGTTTTGCTCTCGGGATGATGGTTGATGACATCGTTGTCGCGCCAGTGCTCTCGCAACCGTCACTGCCGTTTGCGGTTGGTGGCAAGCGCTCAGCTGATTTGAGTCTTTCGCCGCAAGATGCGACGCGAGTCGCACAACGCGCCAGCGAGGGCTGCCAAGTACTCGGTCTGCGCTTTACTGGAGACAAACTTGTCGGCACGCGGTTTGCTGAACTTCGCAAATTGCTTTGTGACGCATTTATTGCTGTTGAGTTTGAATCAACAAAAAAATCAGATCATTCAGTGCTCACTGAGCAACGTCAAGAACTTGGCGTGCAACGTGTAATTGAGTTTTTAAAACTAAAGCTTTTTTAAAACCCGGACCTTAAATTTAGGGTCTTTGAAAGTCTTCAATGCCGCAACTGGGTTGTTGTGATTCGTAACTAGGTGACGCGCTAGTCGACCTTTGGCTGCCTTTGCGTCGTGTCCGCCTGCTGTGCCTGATTTTGTCGCCAGGTCAATTCTGAAATATTCGTTGAGTAGTTTCTCGTTTGGCACGAACGCAGCCGAATGTTCTTGAGGCAACAAATCAATCACCACCGCGCCTGCACAGTGTTTATTTAATGTCAGTGAAATTGCCTCGCGCCACCAAGTTGAAAGTTTGCCCATTGGTGCAAGTGACGCGCCAATTTTCAGGCGATAGTCGGGCACTGCATCGCCAGCACAAACTAAGCCAAGCAAGCCAGTAACAACAATGATATTTTTGTCGGCAAATTTTTGTTGTGCGCTCGTTAACGATGCAAGATCAAGATGATCCCAAACGACGCCGGTGTATCGCTCGTGAGCGGGCAAGGTCTTTGCTCCGCGCAACGCAAGATTTGCCTGTTGTGCTCGCAACAGGTGTGTGCCAGACACGCCGAGTAGTTTCTGCGAGCCACCGTTTTGTATCCGTAAAGCAGAAATAATTTCGGCGCGTTGATTTGCTAGTGACTTACCAAATTTGCCATCTGTCTCTTTAAATTTCGTGTTAGTTGAACCTGATGGGGCTTTGCCTTCGGAGGGCGGTAACAAAATAAAAAGTTTTTCGTTACTAGTCACGACACACGATTCTGCTTGAATATGCGGCGCAATAAGCGCATACCCTGCCTCTAGTCTGCAGGGGTAGTGAGTGAGCATAAACCCAACATTTCTCTAGACATCGCGTCGTTGAACCCAGATCAACAAGACGCCGTGCTGCACCCGAACGGGCCGTTATTGGTGATTGCTGGCGCAGGTTCGGGTAAAACGCGGGTGTTAACGCACCGCGTGGCACATCTGATCAGCCAAGGCACGCACCCGATGCGAATTTTGGCGATCACGTTTACCAACAAAGCAGCCGGTGAGATGCGCGAGCGAGTCGAAGCACTTGTCGGCAAAGTTGCTGAACGCATGTGGGTCAGCACTTTTCACGCTGCGTGTGTGCGAATTTTGCGAATGCAGGCTGAGCAGATTGGGTTTCCGAAGACATTTTCAATTTACGATCAATCAGATTCAAAAAGATTAATCGGCTATGTAATTCGCGATCTTGGGCTTGATGCAAAGCGGTTTCCGGCGCGCGGCGTGCAGGCGCGAATCAGTTTATGGAAAAACGAATTGATGTCGCCCTACGATGCGGCCGCGCAAGCTGAAAATGTTTTCGATACAAAATACGCCGAGGTTTATCGCGAATACCAAAATCGTTTAATCAAAGCTGGCGCAATGGATTTTGATGATTTGCTGTTTAATACGGTGCAGTTGTTTCGTCAGCACAAAGATGTTCTGGCGCAATATCAACAACGCTTTGAACATATTTTGATTGACGAATATCAAGATACGAACATGGCGCAAAATGAAATCGTGCTCAAGCTTGCATCTGCTGATGATGCCAGCGCACAACACAACGTCTGTGTCGTGGGCGATACAGATCAATCTGTTTATCGCTTTCGTGGTGCCGATTTCAGAAATATCTTGCAGTTTGAAACTGCGTTTCCCGAAGTGACCGTTGTTGTGCTGGCACAAAATTATCGCAGTACGCAAACAATTTTAGATGCCGCTAACGCGGTGATAACCAATAACGCCGAACGGAAACCCAAAGAACTCTGGACAGAACTTGGCAAAGGTGACCGCGTAGTGCGTTTCTATGCCGACGATGAATATCACGAAGCAAACTGGACTGTTTCGCAACTTAAACAAATGCATGAGTCTGACGCACGCCAGTGGCGTGAGATGGCTGTTTTTTATCGCACCAATGCGCAGAGCCGTGTGCTTGAAGAGAGTTTCATGCAGTCTGGTGTGCCGTACAAAGTTATTGGCGGTACGCGGTTCTACGATCGACGCGAAGTCAAAGATGCGCTCGCATATATTCGTTGTGCGGCGAACCCGCTTGACGAAGTCAGCCTGAAGCGCGTTTTAAACGTACCTAAGCGCGGTATTGGCGACACAACAGTTGACCGCATTGATGCTTTCGCCGCAAGTCAACAAATTTCTTTTGCACTGGCGTTGCGTCGTGCAACTGAGGCCGGTGTTGGTGGTGCTGGTGCAAAAGGCATCGCTGCGTTTGTTGCGTTAATCGATGATCTCGAATCGCGTCTTGGCCAAGGGCCTGGTCCTGTATTGCGTCACGCGCTCGAAGTAAGTGGATATTTTAAAGAACTTGAAGCCGAAGACACTGTTGAATCTGCAGGTCGGCACGAAAACTTATCTGAACTTATTGGTAGTGCCAGCGAGTTCACACAAGTCGATGAATTTTTAGAACAAGTTGCACTCGTCGCTGACACTGATCAAATTGATTCTGATAATCACGTCACTTTGATGACGTTGCACGCTGCGAAAGGTCTTGAGTTTCCTGTTGTATTCATTGTTGGTTTAGAAGAAGGAATATTTCCACATAGTCGCGCGTTGACAGATCAGAACGAACTCGAAGAAGAACGGCGTTTGGCGTATGTCGGCATTACTCGCGCAAAAGAGAAATTGTTTTTGTCGCACGCCTGGAGTCGCAACTTGTATGGCTCGAAGCAATACAACCCACCGTCGCGGTTTCTAGATGAAATACCTAGCGAGTTGTTGCAACGCGAAGGCAGTATCGACTCTGGTGCCGACGAAGGTCGAGGCGGTTTTCGCCCGAATGCAGATCAAAGTACTGGCCAAAAAATTGAATGGACACGAGCGACGATTCCGAAATATCGTCGCGACAGCGGCACAGCGCAAGATATGGTCGGCGCAAACGCAGGTCTAAAAGTCGGTGACGATGTTGAGCACCCATCATTTGGTGAAGGTGTGATTATCAACATTCGTGGTTCTGGCGAGACAACAGAAGCAGCAATTGAGTTCGCCAAACACGGTACGAAACATCTGGCTTTGGCTTGGGCGCCGCTTAAAAAAATTAACTAGTAGCTAGCTAGCTAGCTAATTGATTAACTAGCCGGCGCGCAAATCAATCAAAAGCGTTTTAAGATTTTCGACAATTGGTCGCACATCAAGCGGAAGTTTTAGTTGCTCAACTGCAATCGTTCGACCTTCGCAGTCTTTAAAGTTGCGAGACTTTTTAAGATGCTCAACTAAGCAGGTCTCAGTGCGGTCTGCAGGGTAGGCATAGTAAACCTGCCAGCCCTTTGCTGGGTTAGCACCTGTGTGGTCAATCACGATCGAGCGCTTGCCAGTTGCGTCGCGCAAGTCTGGGTACAAAATTGGGCCATCTTGGTCGATGCTTTTGGCGACGTCTTTTACTTCCCCAATTTCAAAAGTCTGTGGAATCGTCTGGGGTTGACTCTGACGATTTTTGGTCGACGTGCTCGCCAAAATCCACGTCACCCCAAAAAGCAATATGAAACCTGCGATACCGCCAATAATTGGCATGATCGCTCGTGAAATTGGCGATGTGAATTCGACTCGGCGCATGCCGTAAGGTTAATAAGTCGTGAAACGAAATTATCGAGTCGTAGTTGCAAAACCTGGCCTAGATGGTCATGATCGGGGAGCTAAAACGATCACCCGCGCCCTGCGTGATCACGGATTTGAGGTCATTTATACGGGTTTGCACCAAACCCCCGAGCAGATTGCCGAAACAGTGCTGCAAGAAGATGCCGATGCAATCGGTCTTTCATTACTTTCAGGGGCACATCTAACTTTGTTTCCGCGCGTGATGGAAGAATTGCGCACTCGAAAACTCGGCGAGGTTTTAATTTTTGGTGGTGGGGTTATTCCACTTGAAGACATCGTCACGCTCAAACAACAAGGCGTCGGTGAAATTTTTGGACCAGGCTCATCTCTAAACGAAATCGCAAAATGGCTAGAGTTAGCTCTTGACGCGCGCGAAAAATAAAGTTTCATTACACGAGCAAAACATAAAAAGGAAGTTAAGTGGATTTATTTGAATATCAAGGCAAACAATATTTCGCGCGCTATGACATTGCTGTGTCTGCTGGTGGTGTTGCATTAACTGTTGACGAGGCAGTGAAACAGGCCGAATTGGCGCAGTACCCAGTTGTGATCAAAGCTCAAGTGCAAGTCGGCGGTCGCGGCAAAGCAGGTGGAATCAAACTCGCGAACAACGCTGAAGAGGTTCGCACGCATGCGACCAATATCTTGGGCATGGATATCAAAGGTCATGTTGTAAAACGCATTTGGGTTGAACACGCATCAGATATCGCCGAAGAATATTACGCATCGTTCACACTTGACCGCTCTGCCAAGCGACACCTGTTGATGCTCTCGGCACAAGGTGGGGTCGAGATCGAGCAAGTCGCGGTCACCGACCCAACTGCGATCATCAAGTTATATGTCAACCCAATTGAAGGATTGAGTCTTGAAACTGCGCGACGCGCTGTTGTCGATGCGCGAATTTCGCAAAAAGCAATTGATGGCGTTGCAGCAATGCTCATCAAACTTTATGAGTGCTTCACTAAAGGTGATTGCGATTTGGCCGAAATTAATCCACTGATTTTAAAACCAAACGGCGAAGTGCATGCACTTGACGCCAAAGTGACGCTTGACGACAACGCAGCATTTCGACATCCAGAGTGGGATGAATACCGCGCGACCGAAGAGCTTGACGAGCGCGAAAAGCTTGCCCGCGAAAAAAATCTGCAATACATCGGACTTGATGGCACAGTTGGCATCATTGCCAATGGCGCAGGTTTGGCAATGAGCACGCTTGATGTTGTCAACCAAGTCGGTGGAAAAGCTGCCAACTTCTTAGATATCGGCGGTGGTGCAAATGCCGAACTTATGACTGCTGCGCTCGAAGTGATTAACTCGGATACGAAAGTGAAGAGTATTTTTATTAATATTTTTGGTGGAATCACACGAGGTGATGAAGTCGCCAAGGGAATCGTCGAAGCGATGAAGCGTGTCAAATTGCGCGCACCAATCGTGATTCGACTTGACGGCACAAATGCCATCGAAGGCCGTGCAATCATTGCAAATGCTGGCATAGACGAGTCACAGTTAATGTCGCGTTCAACAATGCTTGAGGCTGCTCGCGTTGCAGTCGATCTCGCAGGAAAGAATTAATAACATGGCAATATTTGTAAACGAAAATACAAAAGTTCTAGTACAGGGATTAACTGGCGGCCAAGGTCGGTTTCATGGGTTGCGAAATCGCGACTATGGCACGCAAGTTGTTGCTGGCGTAACACCCGGTAAAGCCGGTCAAGACGTTGAAGGTATCCCCGTATACGACAGCGTTGAAGCTGCGGTTATTGCAACTGGGGCAACCGCATCGTTTATTGCTGTGCCGCCGAAGGCAGCGCCCGCTGCGATTCTTGAGGCTGCTCGTGCCGGAATCAGTTTTATAGTTTGTATAACCGAAGGTGTGCCGGCGCAAGACGAAGCGCGAGTGTTTGCAAACCTACAACGCGATTTTCCAAAGACTCGGTTGCTTGGGCCGAACTGCCCTGGCATTATTAGCCCCGGCAAATGCAACATCGGTATCACCGCCGGCGAGATCGCAGCGTTGCCAACCAAGAACGGGCCAAACGTCGGCATCGTTTCGCGATCGGGCACACTTACTTATCAAGCACTCTACGAACTCAAGCAATTAAACATTGGTGTATCAACTTGCGTTGGTATTGGTGGCGACCCAGTGCCTGGCACTTCGTTCGTTGATTGTCTGGCCGAGTTTCAAGCTGATCCCGAAACGCATGCGATTATTATGATCGGTGAAATCGGTGGCACTGCCGAAGAAGAAGCGGCCGAGTTCATCACAAATCATGTGACAAAGCCGATGAGTGCGTATATCGCTGGTGTCACAGCACCTGCTGGTAAAAAAATGGGACATGCTGGGGCGATTGTCTCTGGTGGCAAAGGCACCGCGCAAGGCAAGATGGACGCGCTCAGAAGCGCTGGTGTGATGATCGGGTTGAATCCAACTGAGGCTTGTGATCTAATGTCGCAAATTGTTGCAGGGTTCTAGATTTCAGTTTTGCTATCGAGTGACCGTCTAGAATTTGTGGTCGCCGAGTAGCGACTATCACAAGAAGATATAGACGGATAATGGACAAACGACCTCAACTCCTTTCATACATTCCATCTTTAGATGGGATTCGTGCGCTTTCGGTGCTGGCTGTAATCGTCTATCACGCCAACAAACTTTGGTTACCTGGTGGCTTTCTCGGTGTCGAAGTTTTCTTTGTGATCAGCGGATATTTGATCACGCTGTTGTTACTTGCTGAATCTGAGCAAAGCGGTTCAATTAGTTTGGGGCAGTTTTGGATGCGTCGTTTCAGGCGGTTACTGCCCGCGCTTTGGGTGATGGTGGTCGGTGTCGTGGTATTCGCATCATTATTTCAACGCGAGATGCTCGGCACGCTTCGTGGTGATGTAGTCGCAGCACTTTTATATGGTTTCAACTGGTTTCAAGTTTGGAACGGTACAAGTTACTTCACATCATTCGAGTTTGTGCCATTGCGGCATTTGTGGTCACTCGCAGTTGAAGAGCAGTTTTATCTTGTTTGGCCACTTGTGATGTTGATGGTCGCCAAACTCGGTAAGCGAAAATTACCGAGCGTCGGTGTTTTGTTTTTTGGCATGTCGGTCGGCGTGGCAATTTATGTGGCAATGACTTACCGCTCGGGCACGATTTCTACCATCGACCAAACTCCGCAACAGTTCATGTCGCTTTTTGGTCACTCTGTTTCAAGAATTGATTTTCTATTTCTGGGCACGCTCACGCGTTCAGGCGGGTTGTTGCTCGGTGCCGCGCTTGCAATTTGGTGGCGACCTTGGCTGTTGAAGCGATCGCAAGCCGGTAGCGACGGAAGTTTATTTGATCTTGTCGGTCTTGTCGGCCTCGGAGTAATTGTTTTGGCGATGTTCAAATTTCATACCGTTATTGAAGGCACTGATGCAGGCACGGTTGGTTATGACTTTTTGTTTCGTGGCGGTTTCTTCATCGTCGATCTCGCCAGCATTGCGTTGATCGCTGCTGCAGTTCATCCGTCGTCGTTTATTATTTCGCGCAGCCTGGGCAACCCCATATTCGTGTGGCTAGGTCGACGCTCATACGGGTTTTATTTGTTCCATTGGCCCGTGTTTCAGTTTTATCGGCGGTTTGCTGGCAAAGGTTTAACGCCATACGAGTTTGTAGTGCTGGTGTTAATCGCTCTTGCGTTTACTGAACTTAGCTTTCGCTTGATTGAAACACCTGTGCGACACGGCGCAATTTCGCAAGGGTTGAAGAAATTTAGATCACCAAGTTACGGATCAGATGTTGTTACGCGCCAGCGACAAATTTTGTTAGTCGCAGTTTTTTCGTTACTACCCGTTTTTGGTGTGGTCAGTTTGGTCACCGCAGAAGTACAGGTCGATGAAATCACACAGAACCTCACTGATAATCAACAAAACGTTGTTGATTTGCTTGACCCAGGCGCATCTCAGGCTCCAATTGTGGTCTCAGGTACGACAATTGTCGGACAAGTACCGGCAGCCCCAGGTTCTCTTGATGGCCAAGTAATTGATGTTTTAGCAATCGGCGACTCGGTGATGCTTGGTGCCGCGAATGTGTTGACCGAGCGTGGCGTCACGGTTGATGCAATGAAGAGTCGTCCATTTCGTCAGGCACTTGAGATTGCTAACTACATGAAGTCGATCAAACGTCTTGGGTCTGTAGTGATCATTCACCTTGGCACAAACAACACGGTTGATGCACAAACACTTGACGAAATAATGGTGCCGCTTAAAGATGTTCCGTTGGTTTTATTTGTCAATGTGCATGTGCCGGCCGAAGAACGACAAAATAAAAATAACCAGTTACTTAGTGAGATGCCATCTAGGTATGAAAACGTCAAGGTGTTTGACTGGAACGCGGTGGCAACTGCCCACCCCGAATATCTTTATAGCGATCAAACGCACATTCGCATTGAAGGTCAAAAGGTCTATGCAGATTTAATGATGCAAGCAATTGGACGACCTTAACTTTTACCGTAGGCTTGGGCGCTATGACTACACCAGTTCGAATCACAGTTACAGGCGCCGCCGGACAAATCGGATACGGAATTTTATTTCGCATCGCTTCTGGGCAGATGCTCGGGCCAGATACACCGGTAATTTTGCAACTTCTTGAAGTGACGCCAGCGCTTGGTGCGCTCAACGGTGTAAAAATGGAACTTGACGATTGTGCTTATTCGCCGTTGGTTGATGTGATCACAACTGATGATGCCAACATTGCTTTCGGCGACACAGATATTGCTTTACTGATTGGCGCGATGCCACGTAAAGACGGCATGGAGCGTGCAGATTTGTTGACAGCTAACGGTGGCATCTTCAAACCACAAGGTCTCGCAATTTCAAAAAACGCCAAAAAAAATGTCAAGGTATTAGTCGTCGGTAACCCAGCGAATACAAATTCTTTGATCGCGATGAGCAATGCTTCAGATATTGATCCAAAACAATTCACGGCGATGACACGTTTAGATCACAATCGCGCGGTCGCCCAACTTGCTCAACGACTTGGCAAGCCAGTTACTTCGATTAAAAAAATGACGATCTGGGGCAACCATTCGGCATCGCAGTATCCAGATCTTTACAACTGCGAAGTTGATGGCAAGAACGCCGCAACTTTAGTGAACGACGAAGTATGGATGCGCGAAACTTTTATTCCTACCGTTGCCAAGCGTGGCGCGGCGATTATCAAGGCGCGTGGTTTGTCATCGGCCGCTTCAGCTGGCACTGCGGCAATGGACCATGTTCGTAACTGGGTGCAGGGCACACCAGCAGGTGATTGGGTAAGCATGAGTGTGCCGTCTGATGGCAGTTATGGTGTGCCAGCGGGCTTGATTTCGTCGTTTCCGTGCACATGCGCGAATGGTGAATACAGCATTGTGCAGGGTTTACTGATTAACGATTTCAGTCGCAAAATGATCGATGCTTCAGTCGCTGAGTTGATTGACGAGCGCGATGCTGTTCGCAGCCTCGGCCTAATCTAATTATTTCGCGAAGCATTTAAATTTCGTCGCGAGTTAAAAATTTGTGTTGGCATTAACTGCGGAGAACACGACGTCAAGTGCCAAAAACAACGGTTGAGTTGCAATCACGCGTTCGTGGTCGCCTTTAAACCGAATCTTGCCGCTGATGAATGCTTCTTGAGCATTGATCTTGCCAGTAGCCACGCCAACGGCTGTTTGCCAGTCTTGGGTGAAGGCAATATCTGAAACTGTTGCTGGCCCAGCGCCAAAGCGAATTACTCCGTCTCGTGATTCGAGATGATAAGTCACATCTCCGTGCGGAGTACCAGTGACAATTTGCGTCACCGACACAGAGTTGTCACGCGCAACAGCGGCGATTTCGTTGTTTAGTTTTATGCCTTCAGCAACCGCGTTGATCCACTCATTGCTGAGGTAATCAACGCGGGCTGACATTATTCGCCTGTCGAAAAGCTGCCGCTATTTAAGCAGCAACCAAACTGACTGACTTACGACGTGAGAACATGATTGCAATAACCAAAATCACAAGCGAAACGCCGGCAATGCTCAAGCGCATCGCGTCGTTGTCTTGGTATTTGATAATTGCTGGCAATGTCAACAACGCAACCAAGTTCATTACTTTGATCAGCGGATTAAGCGCCGGACCAGCAGTGTCTTTGAATGGGTCACCAACGGTGTCGCCAATTACGGCTGCTTTGTGGGCATCTGAGCCCTTGCCGCCGTGATGTCCGTCTTCGATGTACTTCTTAGCGTTATCCCATGCGCCACCGGCATTGCTGAGGTAGTTAGCCATCAATTGACCAGTCAAGATCACACCAGCCAAGAACGCACCGAGTGCTGCATAGCCGATACCGAAGCCGACGATTACTGGTGTCAGAACTGCGAGCAATGCTGGCGTTGTTAATTCGCGCAACGATGCTGCTGTGCAGATGTCAATAACTGGGCCGTAGTCAGGTTGCTTTGTGCCGGCCATAATTTTGCCGTCTTTGAACTGACTGCGAACTTCTTGCACAACCACGCCTGCTGTTCGACCAACTGCGCGAATCGCGAGTGCTGAGAACATAAACGCAATTGATCCACCAATTAGAAGACCAATAAATGTTTTTACGTCTGACACGTTGATCTGTGTTTCAACTGCAGTGAAGATCGCTTTGCCTTCGAGCGCGACGCCATTGGCATCTTTAAGGCCAAGTTCGCTGGCAATTGTTTCGATGTATGAAGCGAACAACGCAACTGCAGCAATAACTGCCGAGCCGATTGCAAAGCCCTTAGTTACTGCTTTTGTTGTGTTGCCAACAGCATCGAGGCTGACAAGAATTTTGCCAGTCTCACCGTGCAACTCGCCAGCCATTTCGGCGATGCCAGCAGCGTTATCTGATACCGGGCCGAACGTATCTTCAGAGACGATTACGCCGGTTGTTGCGAGCATTCCCATGCCGCACAATGCAACGAGGTAAAGCGAGAACTGAATGTTTCCGCCACCCATCCAAATTGTTGTGCCGAGCGCAATCGCGATGCACAAAATTGCGTATACAGATGACTCAAGACCAGATGCTGTTCCTGAAAGAACAACCGTTGCTGGGCCAGTCTCGGTGCTTTCAGCGATTTCTTTTACTGGGCCATATTCGGTGCCAGTGAAATATTCAGTGAGACGACTCAAAACTTGAGCAAGTACCAAACCGACAAGTACGGCACCAAAAACGCGCCAACCAGTATTTGCAAAACCAGTCTTCTCAAGTTTGTCGTTGCCGACATAATAAGTTGCTAATAAATACGTACCAATAACTGTGATGATGCCAGCAGTCAAAAAGCCACGATTGATTGGCTTAAGCGCATTCGTCTCGCCGTCGCGTGCGCGAACCGCAAACACTCCAGCGATGGATGCAATCACACCAATTGCACGAGCCGCAAGTGGGAAGACCAAACCGAGAGCAGGGTTCAAACCAATTGAGTTAAATGCTGCAACACCAAGAATGATCGAGGCAACAAGTGTTACTTCGTAACTCTCGAACAAGTCAGCAGCCATACCTGCACAGTCACCAACGTTGTCACCAACATTGTCGGCAATTGTTGCTGGGTTACGTGGGTCATCTTCTGGGATTCCTGCTTCAACTTTTCCAACTAAGTCTGCGCCGACATCGGCTGCCTTTGTGAAAATTCCGCCACCGACTCGTAAGAACAATGCGAGCAGCGAACCACCGAAGCCGAAGCCAATCAACATTGCTGATGATGTGTTTTGGAACAATGCGATGATCACGGTTGCGCCGAGTAAACCAAGACCAACTGTGAACATTCCGGCAACGCCACCTGTGCGAAACGCAATTTGCAACGCTTGCTTCATTGAGCCACGTTTTGCGGCTGCAGCAGTTCGAACGTTGCCACGTGTTGCGAGTGTCATACCGATGTAACCGGTTAATCCTGAAGCAACACAACCGAGTACGAAAGCAATCGTGCGATACAGACCGGACTGCACAAATGTCAGCGCCGAATCACCACCTGGTTTATCGATTGCGACTGAAGTTAAAAATACGACTGCACCAACTGGCACAAGAATCATACCGATCGTACGAAATTGCCGTTTCAAATATGCCCAAGCGCCCACTTGAATCGCCACCGCGATTTCTTTCATTTTGTCGGTGCCTTCATCTTCTTGAAGAACTTTGATCATCAAGTACCAGCCGACCAAAAGTGCCAAGACGGCAGATGCCCCTGAGAGTCCAAGGATTAACCATTCGCCACCCTTAAGTGTAAATTGTTGCCATCCGCCTTCGGTTGCAAAAAGTGCGCTCACGTGTAATTTCTCCGTTTTCTGATCGGGTCGCCACCATGGAGACCCGTGTTATGTGTCTCGGAAAGTATAAAGAATTTGAGACTACTAATGCCAATAAGCGACGATTAATTGGCTATTTTTATGGCGTTTTTATCGCGTTTCGCTAGCCGTTTTCGCTGACCCAATTTAACTAGTCGATTTAGCGCCAGAACTAAACCGCCAGTTTTGATGGGATGAGACACGGTTCACGCTGTCTGTGTCGCCAAGGATGTCGCTCAGCAACCAGCCGACAACTAGCGTAATCTGACGGGACTATGGCGAAATCACAACAGACTTTAGAAAAAGCGGGCACATCACAGGCATCGCGACAACCAGTAACTGGCACGGCGTTGCCGGTTCGCAAGAAGCGGTCGTTCATCGCAGATATTTATTCGACTGCTGTTGGCAAAAAATATGCGATGGCAATTTCTGGAATTGCATTGATGGGTTTTGTTTTGTTTCACATGATCGGCAATTTAAAGATGTATCTCGGTGCTGCTGAACTCGATCACTACGCCGAATTTTTGAAAGAGTTGCTTTACCCACTTGCGCCAAAAGGTGCAGTGTTATGGATTCTTCGTGGCGGCTTGTTGGCGATGCTTGCGTTGCACCTACATGCTGCTTGGTCGTTGACTGTCTTGAACCATCAGGCGCGACCAGTTAAATATCAATCGCCACGAGATTATGACGTTGCAAACTTTGCGAGTCGCACAATGCGTTATAGCGGCATGATCGTTCTGAGTTTTGTTATCTGGCATTTGTTAGATCTAACTTTTGGCGTTGTCAACACTGTTGGAACTGAAGGCACGTTCGTGAAAGCTGAAGTTTATGCAAACATCGTGCGCAGTCTCGATCGATGGCCAGTAGCTGCGTTTTATATTTTGGCGAATTTGTTGCTTGGCATTCATTTGCGACATGGTGCGTGGAGCATCTTTCAATCGCTTGGATGGAACAACCCAAGATTTAATTCTTGGCGTTGGTCGTTTGCGACTGTGTTCGCACTAGTTGTTGTGATTGGCAATATTTCATTCCCGATTGCGGTGCTCGCGGGCATCGTAAAACTGTAAAGGTTAAATAATGAACACGCTTTTGAATGCCAAAATCCCTAATGGCGCTTTGCACGAAAAGTGGGATAACTATAAGGCTGACGCCAAACTTGTCAACCCGAATAACAAGCGCAAGTTCAAAGTAATTGTTGTTGGTACCGGTCTTGCCGGGGCATCGGCTGCCGCGACTTTGGCTGAACTTGGTTATCAAGTTGATGCGTTTACATTTCATGACTCTGCGCGTCGCGCACACTCAATTGCCGCTCAAGGCGGAATCAACGCTGCGAAAAATTATCAAGGCGACGGTGACAGTATTAACCGATTATTCGTTGACACAATTAAAGGCGGAGACTTTCGTAGCCGTGAAGGCAATGTGCACCGCTTGGCACAAGTATCTGTTGACATCATTGATCAGATGGTCGCCCAAGGTGTTCCGTTCGCACGTGAGTACGGCGGCACACTCGACAACCGAAGTTTCGGTGGCGCACAAGTAAGTCGAACCTTTTATGCGCGCGGACAAACCGGTCAGCAGTTGCTACTCGGCGCCTACCAACAGTTGTCGCGTCAAATTGGTTTAGGTGGCGTTCGTCTTTTCAATCGAACTGAATTGGTTGATGTCGTCGTCGTTGACGGGCGATGTTCAGGAATTGTCGTTCGCGATTTACTAACCGGTGAAATCACTTCGCATGCGGCGCACGCAGTTGTCATGGCAACTGGTGGTTACGGCAATGTGTTTTATCTTTCAACAAATGCGATGAATTGCAATGTCACCGCTTCGTGGCGCGCGCATCGACGCGGTGCGATGTTTGCGAACCCTTGTTACACGCAGATTCACCCGACATGTATTCCGCAAAGTGATGAGTCGCAGTCAAAGTTGACATTGATGAGCGAATCATTGCGTAATGACGGACGAATTTGGGTGCCGAAAAATGCCGACGATGCGCGACCTGCAGACCAGATTCCTGAGAGCGAGCGCGACTATTACCTCGAGCGTTTGTATCCGAGTTATGGCAACTTGGCACCACGCGATATTTCATCGCGCGCGGCAAAGCGTCTCGTAGATAAAGGCCACGGTGTTGGGCCACTTAAGAACGGCGTGAATCTAGATTTCTCGGCAGCGATTGAACGTCTTGGTCTTGATGTTGTGCAAGAGCGCTACGGCAACTTGTTTCAGATGTACGAGCGCATCGCCGGCGAAGACCCATACTCAACTCCGATGCGAATTTATCCAGCGACTCACTACACAATGGGTGGGTTATGGGTTGACTACGAACTTGCAACGACGATTCCTGGTTTGTATGCAGCCGGTGAAGCGAACTTCTCCGACCACGGTGCGAACCGTCTTGGTGCTAGCGCATTGATGCAAGGTCTCGCCGATGGATATTTTGTGCTTCCGTACACAATTAGCAATGAACTTGCGCCGATGCTCAACAAGCCGATTCCGACAACTGATCATCCAGCATTTGTTCAGGCAGAAACTGAAGCGCGTGATCGTTTTAATGGTTATCTAAATGTTGGCGGCACGCGCTCACCAGATTGGTTTCATCGCGAACTTGGCAAGATCATTTGGGACTATTGCGGAATGGAGCGTACGCAACAGGGTCTTGAGAAAGCATTGTCAGAGTTGCCAGCTCTATACAGCGAATTTAAAAAAGATTTGCGAGTGACTGGCAATGGTGAAAGCGTCAACCAAACTCTCGAAAAAGCCGGGCGAGTCGATGACTTCTTTCAACTCGGAATGTTGATGTGTCGCGATGCACTCGACCGCGAAGAAAGTTGCGGTGCACACTTTCGCAGTGAATACCAAACTGCAGAGGGCGAGGCATTGCGTGACGACAAGAATTACTGTCATGTTTCTGCATACGACTGGACGGGCGACCCGATGGCGGCTGACCTGAATAAAGAAAAACTTGAGTTTGAAACTGCTCACCTCGCAACTCGGAGTTACAAGTGAAACATTTAACCAATTTAAAACTCAAAGTTTGGCGTCAAGATGGTCCTGACACGGCCGGCAAATTTGAAACGCACGTCGTTGAAAGTGTGAGTGATGAAGCATCGTTTCTTGAAATGCTCGATCAACTAAATGAACGACTCATTGGTGAAAATAAGGATGCGATTGTTTTTGACCATGACTGTCGCGAAGGAATCTGTGGAACTTGTTCGCTGATGATTAATGGGCGAGCCCATGGCCCGCAACGAGCAACGACAACTTGCCAGTTACACATGCGAACATTTTCAAGTGGCGACGAAATCGTGATTGAGCCCTGGCGCGCGGCTGCGTTTCCGATTATTAAAGACTTGATGGTTGATCGTGCCTCGTTCGACCGCATTGTCGAATCTGGTGGATTTATAACTGCGCCAACGGGTGGGGCTCCAGATGCAAATTTGATTCCGGTGCCAAAACCTGTCGCCGATTCGGCGATGGATTCTGCTGCGTGTATCGGTTGCGGTGCATGTGTTGCTGCCTGCCCGAACGGTGCAGCTAATTTGTTCACGGGCGCCAAGATTTCACACTTAAGTGTTTTGCCACAGGGTCAAGCAGAGCGATTTAAGCGCGCAGAAGCAATGGTCAACACAATGGATGATCAGTTCGGCTCGTGCACAAACCACGGAGAATGTTCTGCTGCGTGCCCGAAAGAGATTTCGCTTGATGTGATTGCGCTGATGAACTCAGATTTTAGAAAATCAAAATCAAAGAATCGCAAGCAACTAAGCCGAGGCTAAGTTGAGCGATTTTCATAAAGAGGTTAATTATGTTGGGTGATCTCGCCACTTGGGTGCAAGATGTAATTAATCAGTTCGGTTATTTTGGTGTCGCGTTGCTAGTGATAATCGAAAATGTTTTTCCACCGATTCCGTCAGAGATCGTTTTGCCGTTTGCAGGCTTTGTAGCCCAACAAGGCACTGATGCTGTCCAGAGTGATTCATCTGTGATCGGCATGATGATTGCGGCGACTGTTGGTTCAGTAGTTGGTGCGCTGATTTTGTATTTTGTTTCGGCGGCAATTGGTCCAGATCGATTACGCGCCTTTGTCGAAAAATTTGGCAAGTGGTTTGGTGTGAACCCTGCCGATTTAGTGCGTGCTGAGGCTTGGTTTGATCGACGTTCATTTGTGGCAGTGCTCGTTGGGCGTTGTGTGCCACTGATTCGCTCAATCGTTTCGATACCTGCTGGTTTTCGGCGAATGAAACTTTCGAGTTTTGTTGTGCTTACAGCAATCGGTAGCGCCGTCTGGAATATTGCGCTTATCGGAGCAGGTGCAGTATTGAAAGATCAGTGGGACCGAGTCGGCGACTACGTCGGAGTTTTTCAATTGGTCGTTATCTTGGCGATAGCGGTTTTCTTAGTCAGGTTTGCGGTTTCACTAGTTAAGCGCCGACGAACCAGCACAACAAGTTAAGTAGTTTCAATGCAAGCATCTGATTCAACGCCAGTTGCTTACACGTTGCGAAATGGTATTCAAGAATCATTTCATGACGGCGCCGTCGTTTGCCTTGAGCGAGACGGATCAATTGCGTTTAGTGCTGGTTCGCCTGACGCAGTGATTTTCCCGCGCTCATCTACGAAGCCTTTTTTAGCAACCGCGATGGTTGCTGCAGGCTTAAAGTTGCCGTCAAAACTTCTCGCACTTGTGTGTGCAAGTCACGATGGTCGCCCTGAACATTTGCAAGTGGCACGCGAAATATTATCTGTTGCCGGGCTTGACGAAAATGCATTGTGCAACACTAAAGATTTACCACTTGATGATGATGCAGCGCGCGAAGTTGTTCGCGGCGGTGGCGTTGCAACTTCGCTGCAAATGAATTGCTCTGGCAAACATTCTGGAATGTTGGCTACTTGTGTTGCATGTGGTTGGGCGCACGACGAAAGTTATTTAGATCAAGATCATGAGTTGCAGCGTTGCATCACAGAGATGATGCCCGATCTAATTGGTGAGAATGTTGCGCACATCGTCACTGATGGTTGCGGCGCACCAGCGCACGCGATGACGTTGGTCGGTCTTGCACGCGGGTTTCGCGCGGTCGCAATATCGAAAACCGGTTCGCCGGCGCGAGTGGTTGCAGACGCAATGCGTGATTATCCACAAATGGTCGGCGGGCCGACTCGCGATGTGACACTGCTGATGTCGGGCATTGCTGGTCTTGTTGCTAAAGATGGCGCCGAGGGTGTTTATGCTGCAGCGTTGCCAGACGGTCGAGCCATCGCGTTGAAGATTGCAGATGGCGCGAATCGTGCGCGACCACCGCTAATGCGTGCGGCACTAGATGCACTTGGTATTGATATTTCTGGCGTTGACCCGCTCGCATTTGCGTCGCCGATTTTTGGGCATGGGCGAGTTGTTGGTGAGGTGCGTGTCATAGATAATCTTTTGTCAATATGACACTTCATCATCAGACAAAAACTTTTCTTGATTTACTCGCTTCACGCGGCGAGCCACCACTTGAGCAGATGACACCAACCGAGGCGCGTGCAATGGTCCGCAAATATTATGTTGCTTCAGAGCACCCAATTTTTGCGTCGCGAGATGTTGATGCTGGTGGTGTGCGGGCGCGTTTGTATTCGCCATCTAGCGAAAAGAATTTAGGTCTGTGCGTATTTATTCATGGCGGTGGTTGGGTATTTCACAACCTTGATGATTACGACGATATTTGTCGACGTCTTGCAATGCAATCAGGTCATGCAGTTTTGAGTATCGAATATCGATTAGCGCCAGAGTTTCCATTTCCGACACCACTTGAAGATTGTCTTACGGCGACGCGCTGGGCGTATGAAAACGCAGAGTCGTTAGGTTGCGATGCGAGCCGAATGGTTGTGTGCGGAGACTCTGCTGGCGGAAACTTGTCGACGCTTGTCGCGCAACATTCAGGTGTTGAGTTCAAAATGCAGTTGTTGATTTACCCAGCAACTGATGCTCGATGTATCTCAGAGAGTTATCGCAAAAATGCGCTTGGGTATTTGTTGACTGCTCCGGCGATGACATGGTTTTACGGTCACTATCTTTCAGGCACTGGCTCGTCAAGTTCTGGTGCTTCGCTTGGCAGTGTTGATGACCCGAAGGTTTCTCCATTATTGGCAAGTGATGAAGTGTTGGCCAAGATGCCACCGACATTTATTATCACTGCCGAGTACGACCCGTTGTGTGACGAAGGTGAGCAGTACGCAAAGCGTCTCAGCGATTTAGGTGTACCGACGACCTGTGTTCGATATTTCGGCCAGATTCATGCATTTGTAACTCGTTCGGCATTTCTTGACGATGGGTATTTAGCGATTGCACAACTTGCTGATGCAATTCGCCACTCTTTAGCTAGTTAATTAACTCGCCGTCGCGTTCACGCGGCGCAAAAAATTGACGGATCAACGGTTCGAAATGCTCAAGCGGCTCACTTTTGTAGTCGGCGTCAAATGCAACTTGGTCGTACTTCGCGCAAAACTCGGCGGTGTAGTCAAAGTATTGGTTATCGCGGAACTTGTCTCGAGCATCTTTATCTAATCCAATATGTTGCCAAAAGTAGTAGCCCTGAAAGATTCCGTGATGCTCAACTAGCCAATGATTCGCAGGTGAAACCACCGGATACAAAATTGCAGCAGCAACTGACGCGTGGTTGTATGGCGAAAGGTTGTCGCCGATGTCATGGATCAATGCGCACAAAACGTATTCGTCGTCGCGACCGTCGCGTTGGGCAAGTGTCGCAGTTTGTAGGCAGTGCTCAAGACGATTTACAGGAAAGCCGCCAAAGTCGTGTCGCAAATAGTCAAGTTGCTGGATGATGTGGTCGGCCACGCGCGATTGCGTGACTTGAAGTTGGACCATGATGTTGTCCCAATCTTGCTTTGATGACTCGCCAAAAGATTTGAAATTCGCACGAGTCTCAAGTTCATTGCTTGAAGTCTGGGCAATGTGTGATGTGTCAATAGTCATGAGCCGAGACTATGTCGCGATTCGTTGCCTTCGCTAGTTCGCTAGTTCGCTAGTTCGCTGACTGAATCGCCGGCTCGATTTATGGTGTCAGATTTTAGGAGAGGCAGTGTCGGGGGTCACAGGAAATGGCGCAAATACAGGGTTTTATCGGGTATCACACCATTTAAATGCAGAGAGTGTAAGTTCTCAATCGCAGGAACAGTCCTGCAGAAAAAGGAGAAATGAAATATGGGTACAGGCTTTTGGGCAAACTTTGGAGAACTCGTTCTCCTGGCAATATTGCTCGGCGTAGTCACGACCGTAGTTGATTCGGTTCTTGGCGTAGTCGGGTTAAGCGCAACGATTAAGAAACTTCCAGTTATCGGTTCAAACTGGACTCTCATTGTCAGCATTTTGATGATGGCAGTCTTGGATTACAACGCTCTTGAATACTGGGGCGTTACTCTTCCTGGTTGGGGCGGTTGGGGAAGCTACATCGGTAGCGGCGCAATCATCATGGGCATGGTTCCTGTAAAGGATGCCGTTGTTTCAATGATTGGCAAAGGATTTCGAGCCTAAGAAGCGGGTTTCCGCAACTTAAGAATTCAAATTAATAATTAAGGAGCCGCCGGTTTATCCCGGCGGCTCTTTTATTTTCCGCGATATTCGTCACGGCGTGTGTTGTTTTGTGCTTCCTGCTGGAGTTACCCGCTCGTGTTCGCCAATGATCACACGGTTCTTTGGCTCTGTATTTTTACGAAATGAGGTAGGTTATTTCCAATGTTTAAAAAGTTGATTAAAGCCGAGACAATTCGCATGGCTTGGGCTGTCTACCCTCGTCAGTCCAAAGTTCGGATTCCGATCATGTTCGTGCTTGGTTTGGTTGGTACGGCTCTTGAGGCTTTCGGAATCGGCTTAGTTATTCCTGTGATGACCACGATGAGCAAAGCCACAACCGGCAATAGCGGTTCAGTTCTACAGCCACTTTTTAACTTCTTTGGGATTCGGGCAGTCGGCACAATGGTCGGAGTAGCCGTGCTTTGCATAGTGGCTACTTATTTTGTGAAGAACTTGTACAAGTTGTTTTATGGATATGTTGCTGGGCGAGTCGGCATTTATACGAACCATCAAGTAACTTCTCAATTGTTCAGATCTTATTTGACTCGACCATATACATTTCATTTGCAAAGAAACTCTTCCGATTTACTAAACTCAATGCAACAAGAAGCTGGGATGACTATCGGTCTAGTTGGCAGCGTTACAACTCTCGTTCAAGAACTCTTGCTCGCAAGTGCTGTGATTTGGTTGATGGTCTACACCGAACCAGTTGCTGCGATTTCTACAGTGACAATTTTGGTTCTCGGAAGCCTAATCTATCTTAAAGTAACGAAACCGCTGATAATAGCTTTCGGGCAACAGCGACAAAAAATTCAGGCTCCGCTGACAAGGTACATGTTGCAGGGGTTTGGCGGTATTAAAGATATTAAGGTTCTCGGTCGAAGTAATGATTTCTTAAATCAATACGAAAGCCAAGATATGATTGTTCAGACTACAAATTTGAGGTACGGAATTCTAAAGTCCGTAGCTCCAATGTGGACAGAACTCTTGGCGATGTCTGGGTTAACTGTGGTCGTATGGGTTATGGTGTGGCAAGATCGCCCACCAGATCGAATAATTCCATTGTTGGGATTATTCGTCATCGCAACTTGGAGATTTGTCCCAACTGTAAACAGTGTTATCAACCTTACTAACTCAATCAGATACTCACAGCCAGCAGTCGAATCTGTATACAAAGAGTTTGAGTACATTAAGTCTCAGCAAAACATTGTGAAAACTCAGATTGTTTTTAATGAGAAAGTTGAGATGCGTAACTTAACTTTTAATTACCCGAATACGATTACACCGAGTTTGCGGGACGTCAATATTGTTGTGCGCAAGGGTGAGACGGTTGGCTTCATCGGGCCATCAGGTGCGGGCAAAAGCACGCTTGTAGATGTCATTTTGGGTTTGCTGCCGCAGACTTCTGGGGAATTATTAGTTGACGGCGTTGAAATGCAGGAGCACAATCTTGAGTGGCAGTCAACAATTGGATATGTCTCGCAGGCGATTTACTTAACAGATGACACCGTGCGCCGCAATGTCGCCTTTGGCATTGCCGAAAAAGATGTCGATGAAGTCGCGCTTGAGCGTGCGCTAAAATCAGCACAACTTTGGGATTTCGTTGATGGGTTGCCAGATAAAACTCACACCATTGTCGGCGAAAGAGGTGTTCGGGTTTCTGGAGGACAGCGTCAGCGCATCGGTATTGCGCGTGCGCTATATCATGAGCCACAAGTGCTGGTGCTAGACGAAGCGACCAGCAGTCTTGATATAGAAACCGAAACCGAAGTCATGAGCGCAATTCATGCGTTACAGGGTTTCAAAACGATTTTGATTGTCGCGCATCGGCTTTCAACCGTGCAGCATTGTGATCGTCTATATCGAATTGAAGACGCGCAAATCGTCGCCGAAGGCTCTTTCAAAGAACTTATAAAACAAAAATAAAAATCCAGTGAAATGCAGACTGAATATGTTGGATTTGGCTTTAACGATGACGATGATTCGAGAGGCTAAATCAAAAATTATTCTGAATTCATTCCAGTAGGTGAGAATATTCGGTTAAAAATGAAATTGTTGGGCGAGTGGTGTTTTCATTAAAAGTAAGACCAAATTCTTGGCAAAACCGATCATATTTACGAATTAGATCGTAATCAGAAAAAACGCCGTGAGTAATCCCATTTGAGTAATCCAAAGTTTCATTAATTGCTGCAGTCAGAGTTGACGGCGAATTCCGAACTATTTGTAGCCCGCTTGCATGAATTACGTCTACGCCATCCACCTTGTGATCAATTCTAAAACGCTGCATCTGTCTGAATGAAAGCAATTCATTTGTTTTAGTATCCTTCATTAAAGATGGCGTGTAAAAAGTTGAAAAATATCTGGAAACAAAATTAGAGCTGTCGGTAATAATTGTGGGGCGGTTAAAACGACGAGCGAACCAAAAAGCTCCGTTTGATACTGAAATTAGTATCTTGCAATTTTCGTAAAGCCAAAGTTCGCTGGCTTCAACACGTTGGCTCCGAGTGTAGTCAATGATTGGTATGTTCTTAAATTCCTCCGGAAGATCATCAACATGTGTCCCTACTCTCACTATTTTTAAACCATAATTAGTCAAATCACGCAATGGTTGTTCGTAAGTGGCCAAATCAATATTGGTCTGAATCAAAGAATCTACAAAAGATTTAGGAAATCTTTTTTGGTAGTAGTTGCTTGACCCGTGCACGAATAGCACATAATTTCCAACCTCTATATCAAATCTTTGTAGATCATTTGGGACTCGGGGTCCCTGACTTACATAGTTTTTTGATGGTGGAAAATTCCAACCCAAGTCAAATTCACGTTTTCCAGTTAAGTACAACTTGTTGATGCCTTTCTGCGGTATTAGGTACGCAATTAGGCGAGTAAATTTTCGCTTGTCGTCTAGGTACAAAGAAAAGTGGGGTGCATAAGATTCTCTAAGTACATCACTTATATTTTCTCCAGGGTTTACGAGAATTGTAAAGTGTTTTGAGTCGTTTGTTTGTTGTAGTTCTCGACAAATGGGTTCGACTAGGCAAAGATACATTGATGCAAGCCCGGGTCGAAAAGTGCTCATTATGTAAATTGTTAATTTGTATTTTTTTGAGATCATCAAAATCACGATCCAAAAAAAAAGAGAAATCGGAGCAGCGACTAAAAGTTGTGACCACCTAATTAAAATTTGATACAGAGTGAAATTAGTAGAAAGCCCATTTTGTGATTTTTCAATATCATAAAAAATTGTTCGTCGAATTAGTGTAAAAAATTTCAAAGCATGAACTTTAGCTTTCATGGTCGATTGTGATTCTGTTGAGGAATGAAATGCATGGTCGTGAATGGTTTTCAAGCATTGCCTGGTAACCCGATTTGACTAGCGCTTTATTGAACTGGGCGAGCAACGAATTGTTCTCCTGAGAATAAACAAAGTTACTGTCCGCAATTTTGAGCATTTCGGCCACAGACCCAACAAGTTCTGATGGCGAATTTTCGACGAAAGTTAATCCATGAGCCTTCATTTCAGAAACTCTTCCCAGTACACCTTTCAAAGAAGCCATTTCGCGTATTGACAAAAACCTTTCCTCATTCTCATTCCACACAGTCTGAAGCGTAAAGAGTGTGTGTTGATAACCTTTGGAGAATGCGTTACTATTTGTGACTAATGAAGGTCGATTAAACTTTTGGGCGAAGTGCCAAGCGCCATTGTTATTGATACCCCATAAAAATAAGCAGTTCGCAGATAACCAAAGATCCTGAGCATCTGTTCTAAATTTGCCGGAAAGGTCAATAATTGGTAAGGGTCTTAAAGAATCAGGTAATTCGTCGGTATCTACACCCATGCGAACAATCTTTAAACCTCTTTCATGAATTAGTTGTATCGCGTCTTCTGCTTTACTAATATCGGTACTGCGGTTTAATTCCGATGAAGCACTTTGGTGGTATTTGTTGTCGTAGGCAAAAGAACGATGCGTCAGAATCACAAACTTAAATGGTTCAAGCTTAAGTTGAGAAATTATAGTTGGCGTTTCTGTTTTACTTTTGGTTTTTAGATTGGTCGCTGGTGGTCGATCCCAATTGGCGTTGTAAGTGGAGTGTTTTACAAAAGTATTCGTAAAGCCGAATCTTGGAATTAGAGAAAAAATTGTTCTAGCAAATGCGACGCGGTCGTCAAGGTACAAATTGAAATGAGTTGCGTAAAGTTTGAGCAACTCTAAATTCGTTGTTTGACTTGCATCAATGAAGATCAAGAAACCTTTGTGTCCAGTGGCTTGCAGTTCTCTGCAAAGAGGTTCAAGTTGTTCAATGTAAACTGAGGCGAAACCTGGGCGTTGTGGGCGCTCAAATCTATAAATTCGAACGGGAGTGAATAAGTTGAGCACAATTAAAAATATCCAGCACAAAATAGATAGTGGATACGCAACCAGAGTGACGAGTGTTCGTCGGAGTACAAACAACTTTGAAAAAGACGCTAGCGATGCGTAGCCCTTTTTCAGAGTTTGGTCGTAGAACAGAATTCGTGTAACTCTGTCGTTAGCGACATTCTTGACGCGCAGTAACAAAGCCCCCATTTATAGAAATTAGCGACCGTGTTTGGCGAGATATTTTTCAAGAGGGGCGAAGTTGAATCTTGAATCGTCAGTCCAGCCGTCTTTTGGTGGACGACCCATCACGATTAAGTGATCCGCACCAGCCGCAGCGAACTCATCAGCCATTTCGAGATCTTCTGGATTAATCGCGACGGTGCGCTCAATCTCACGTGGATTGCGACCAATTTTCGCGCACCACTCATCAATCACTTCATTTTTTTTGCGCACATTTTCGACCGGCCCAAACACATTGCTTAAATCGGCATGCTCGGCAACCAAACGCAACGTGAACTTCTCGCCACTACCACCAATCATCAATGGCATCTTTGGGTTCACAGTGCCTGGGTTTAACTTCGCAAGACGCTCTTTTATAACAGGCAACCCCTTTTCAAGAATCTTCAACCGACCAACTGCAGTGCCGAACTCGTAGCCGTATTCGGTGTAGTCACGCTCAAACCAACCCGATCCGACGCCAAGAATAAATCGTCCACCGCTAATGTGATCAATTGTTCGAGACATATCGGCCAACAATTGCGGGTTGCGATATGTAAAGCAAGTAACTAGTGCACCAACAGTGGCATGTTTGGTTTCTGCCGCAATCGCCGCCAAAAGTGTGTATGCCTCAAAGTGTGAGGCGTCAGGGTCGCCATAGAGAGGATAAAAGTGATCCCACACCCAAATGCTGTCGACTTTTAAAGCATCAGCGCGCAACCAAGTGTCGCGCATTGCCTTCATTGTTGTGTTTTGTGGATGTATTTGGATACCGATTTTCATATCCAAATTGTACTCTCTTATCTAATATTTATTTCAGGTTAAAGGCAGTGGCTATAGATTCGATTCAAGGAGTCGTGTGTCTAAGACTCGTAAATCAGCATTCGATTTTACGGTTGTGACGATGCGCGCAATCTCATTCACACCATTGCGTAGCGCAAGTGCGTTTGCCGATTTAAGCGCGAGCGAACAAGTGCATTTCATAAATCACAACGAAGTTGAACAGATTAGTTGTTAACCGAAATCTGTTTTAAGTCGTGCGAGAGGTCGCGGAGGGCGGGTAGAGACATCGTGAGCAGCGCCACGGCGACGAAGAGCACGGCAATTACGGCAAAAGTTTGTTGCAAACCAAAGCCTTCGACGGCCAGTCCAACAACAACTTGACCAATTGGTGGAGCGGCGTAAAGCGCCGACATCTGCACGCCATAAACCCGGCCTTGCATTTCTGCAGGTACTCGACTTTGAATCAGCGTATTCCATAGTGGGTTAAACGGACCCCAAATTGCGCCCATCAAAAAACCAGCGAGCACGAAAACAAAAGTCGGCGGTAACCAAACCATCGGTATGACTGCGACAGTCACGCCAATCATCACGCCGCGCAAAATTGCATACCGTGAAAACCGTCGAGCAATCGCAGCGAAACTAAATGCACCGAGCACCATTCCACTCGCTAACGCCGTCATCGTCGCACCGAGCCCGCTTGCATTGTTGAGGCGCTCAAAGTGCACCGGCAAAATCACCATCTCAATTGGCATGTACACAGCCGAAGTGAACATGAAAATTATTGTCAGACTGAAAAGTGCGCGGTCGGCGTGCAGTGCACGAAACCCCGCGATGGTCGCTTGCCAAAAGTTTTCGGCGGGCAAATTTTGGTTGTGAGTTTCAGAGGTTGCGTCGACGACTCGCATTAACATCACGCTCACCGACGCGACCAAAAACAAAAGACTTGTTGCCAACAATGCGTCGACTGGTCCGACGAATTTGATTAAAGTCGCGCCGATCGCAGGCCCGATAGCCCAACCCACGGCAAAGAAACCCTCGTGACGGCTGTTTGCAGACTCGAGACTTATCGACGACGCCTTTGCAGCATTAGGGATCAACGACTTGCGCGCCGTAAACCCCGCGGGATCAAACACTGCCCCCAAAACTGCGATTAGAACCACCGAGATATATGTCAACCCGCTGACTCGATCGACTAGCACAAACAGCAGTACAGATATAGCCGAAAGCACATCGGCATAAATCGAAACTTTCCGCCGACCGATGCGGTCGATCATTGTGCCGAGAAATGGCGAGACCACGATGCCAGGCAACATCACCAACGCACCGAGTAAGCCAGCGGCGCTGGGCGAGCCAGTCAATTCAAGCACTAGCCAAGGCATGGTGATCATTACGATGCCGTTGCCGATACCTGAGGCAATATTTGAAGTCTGCAACAAAATAAACGGCAGACTTTGCTTCACTTTTTGAGTTTAACTGGATCAAAATTTTCAGATCAAAACTGTACTCATTTATCGAAAATTAATTAGAGTTATCAGGGTTATTAGAATTATAGAAAGCAGTTACCTAGAGATTCGAATTAAGGAGTCGTATGTCTAAGTTCCAAAAGTCCGCAATTGGGTTTGCCGTTGCAACAATGCTTGCAATCGCATTCACGCCGCTACACACTGCGAGTGCACTCGTTGAGTGGGCGCTCGCTGAAGATGCAGTGGCTCTGAATATCACTGGAGTGTCGCCACACGTCGAACGCACTGGCAACGCCGATCGACTTTGGTATCCAGGTGGGCTTGCCGGCACGGCAGTTGCCGATTGCAATGATGCTGGCGCGTGTGCGAGTGTGCCCGTAACTGGTCGCTTGGGTAGCGACTTCACTGCGATCACACTGCCCAATGGCACTCGTCGCGCATATTTTGTAGAGATCTCGATGACCCCGGGCGCAAACACTAAGTCTGTTTCGTCGGCGGCTTGCTTAACCACTGCCTGCACAGCAGTTGGCACATCAACTATTGCAGCGGCAGAACTTGTTGTATCCCAAACTGTTAAAGCGTGGGGTGTGCCCGACGCGGTTGTCACACCCGATGGCAAAGTGCGTCTCTATGTTGTTGAGTCACCGACTCAAGGCAATTGCCCAGAAAAAGTTGCGAGCTATGTTTCAAGCGACGGTGTTTCGTTCACAAAAGAAGCCGGCTGGCGTCTCGAAGGTGGATATGTCGACACCGAAGTTCTGCGTGCTAAAAGTGGCGACTGGGTGATGGTCATGGCTGATGGACCGGGTTGTGGCGACAGAGTACAGAAACTTTATATGTCGACTTCAAACGACGGATTAACTTGGGCGACACCACAAAAGATTTCTGGTTCTGACTTACGTCGCCTCGACCCAACCGGTTACGAAGTTTCAACAAATGTATTTCGAATTTATTATGCAACTGCTGTAGCTGGAGCTCTTGGTGATGTTACATATACGATCAAGCGCGGCACGATTTCAATAAAGCAATCATCTGCCGAAGTTTCAATTACAACCGGCAAAACTACAACGAAAACAACCATTACCTGTGTCAAGGGCAAGATCACCAAGAAGGTGACAGGCGTAAACCCCAAGTGTCCAAGTGGCTTTAAAAAGAAATAGCTAGCAACCACTCGGCTGCTAGCTATTTCTCTGAAGTTTTGTTGAATTTAGTTAAGCGAGTTAATTACGCAGTAAATCGAGAGTCCTTCTTTTGAAAGAAGTGTGCCGGCCGAACTTGCTCTAACTTCTGATGATTGCCCTGCGTCATTTGTCATTGCTGGCATTGGCGCAGCAGCAGCACCCGACTGCACAGTCGCAGTACCTTTTAGACATCCCAAAATATATGGGAAGCTCATGACTGCGTGATATCCGTAACTTCCGTCTGGTTGAATGCGACCATTGCATGAGTCGAGCACAAGCGCATCAGAACTTGCCGTATACGAATATGCACTCCAAACATTTTTTGCTGGGTCGCCGATTTTCGTGTAGCCAGATCGAACAGTGCCTGTTGAGGTACACGCGACGTTAAGACATGCAGTTGGGCCGTAAATTGGAAACCCGTCGATCGCATATCCAAGTACCGCGAGATTGTTTAAGTTGCACGCAGCGATTTGATACAGAACATGGTTGTGATATGCGTTTCCAGGTCCAGAGTGTCCGCCACAAGTGTCTAGTAAGCCGTTGTAATTTGGATCACCGTAGGGCGCCGAGGCAGGATATGGTCCTTCAGTTGCTCCATAGATTGCAAGACCAGTAGTTGTGAAGCCGAGCGTTCCCATTGTTGGTGTCGCGCCGCCTATCGAAGTTGGCGATGCAGCGACAGCCGGATTTCGCGCAATCTTCCATGTATACGATTGGGCGGCAAGTGAGTGTGGAGTTTTGGCGACAAACGTATAACCGATCATGTTGTTTGATGAAACAGTTACGACCGAGTCTGTACAAGAAACCGAGATCGAAGGTTTCGCGTAACCTGAGCCAGCCCCAACAGAGCCAGATAAGTTAGGGAATCTCGCGGTAGGGCATTCGCCGATTGTGCGAAGACCACTCGTGCCGGAAGTTGTTGCTACCGGCACAGTCGCAACGGTCGCCACTGTTGTTGTGGTCGCGACGGTTGTCGCTACTGGTGAAGTTTGAGTAGGCAGCGCAGGCGCTTTTTGCCACTTAAGTTTCTTACCAACTTTGGTACAGATGAGAGGATTAGATGCGGAGCCTCCCAAGATTCCCGCGCGAGAGCACTTTCCGCCAACACTCGCTGCAGATACTTGCTGGGTTGGGACGATGATTGCTAAAACGCTGGCAACAACTAGTGCAATTATTTTAAGGGATTTGAACATCGCAGAAGCCTAATTAATGCTAAACCTCATTGCAACGATCAATTAGATAAATCAGTGTGCCGAAGGTGTCGCTTTATGTTCACCTTGCGTTAACAATTGCACTTTGGGTCAGCGCCTGAACCTCAGCCACTGTGGCTGAACGTGGATTCGTGCGTGCTGCAGAATCTTTCATCGCTTTTTCGGCAATTCGTCTTGCACAATCAAGTGGCACGCCGATTTCGCTCAACGATTTTGGAATCTTTATATCATCGAGCATCACTTCAACCGCAGTAATAAAACCATTCACCGAATGATCGGGCAGTTTCATCGCTTCGGCCATACGACGAGCTTTGTCGTCCATGCCGGGCAGATTAAAACGCAATACAACGGGCAAAATAATTGCATTCGTCAAACCATGGTGCGTGTTGAACTCGGCACCGATCATGTGCGAGATCGCATGAACAAGCCCAAGACCTTTCAAAAAAGAAATGCCAGCTAAGCACGACCCCACATGCATGCCGCCGCGGGCGGTGATGTTCTGAGGTTCGGCGACGACAACAGATAACCATGTTGAAATCAGACTCAATGCTTCGAGCGCCATCGCATCACAAAGCGGATTAAAACCTGGCACTAGAAATGCTTCAATCGCGTGAACCAAAGCATCGGCGCCTGTCCATGCTGTGAGATTTACCGGCAAACCAACAGTTAGTTCAGGATCGAGAAGCGCAAGCGATGGTTTTAGATTTGGGTGCCAGACACAGAACTTCATGGCTTTCGCCGAATCAGTAACCATGCCGGTACTTTCGGTTTCGGCACCAGTGCCAGCAGTTGTTGGGATTGTTATAAGTTTCGGAAACTCATTACCGCGATTAATTACTGGCGCTGGTTTTTCAAATTCAAAATCCCAGAGGTCTGAATCGTTATTGGCGGTCAAACAAATCGCCTTGCCCCCATCCATTGCACTGCCCCCACCAATCGCAATGATCGCATCGTGATTGCCGCTGCGAAATGCTGCGCGTCCGAAGCTAATCTCATTATCAATCGGATTCGGTGAAATTTCGCTGAACAACCCCGACGTTAAACCTGCCGCTGTGAGAAATGTTCGCAGGCGAGAAATAAATTCAAGATTGCGACTTCCGCGGTCAGTGACGATCAGCGGATTTTTTATGCCGAGCGCAACACATCGCTTCCCAATTTCGGCTAATCGACCTGGTCCGTAGGCAATCTGAACCGGAAAGCCCCAGTCATGTGCTGCGAGCATTGACGGGTCGTAACTAATAGGCGATGAGTTCATAATCATTGCACTTTCAATTGTGGTGAAAATAAATACGGCGGGCCCGAGGGCCCGCCGTCTCTATTAAACAACTAACTAACTCTTATTTGAACTGTGCTTACTTAAACCGTATTTACTTAACCTGTACTTACTTAAACCAAGCAGACCAAACTGCTTCGTTTGCTGTGATCCACTCTGCAGCAAGCTCAGATGCTGGTCGACCGTCAATTTCTACTGGTCCCAAAGTTGACAACTGATCTTCAGTTGTGAACTTGAAGTTCTTGAAGAACTTAAAGACATTGGCATCTTTTGCTTCGAGTTTTGCTGAGGCAACTTTGAACAAAATATCTTCTGGGTAGTCGCCGTCGCACTTGTCAGTTTCTACAGCGCAGTCAACTGTTGGCTCTGGCAACTTGATGTTGATCAAGCCGTACTTACCAACTGCTGCCGATGGCATCCAGTAATACATGATCACTGGTTTGCCTGCTTCCGTTGCTGCGATGATCTCCGCTTGAGTTGCGGCTTCAGATCCTGAGTATTGAACTTTGAAGTTAAGTCCCAAGTTCTTGGCGACAGGTTCTTCATATTGAGAGAACGATGGGTCCATTCCCAAGAGACGGCCCTGCGAACCGGTTGCTGCTGTTGCAAATGCCTTGGCGACCGCCGGGTCTTTTAGACCTTCCCAAGTTGAAAGTTGTGGAAACTGCTCAAGAGCATTTGGTGTCACGAACCAACCAATTTTGCCGATCGCGCCGAGTTCGCCCATGTTGACAACCGAGCCGTCATCAATAAATGCCTGCTCGTCAGGTGTGAAACCTGATGGCCACACTTCAACGTTGGCATCAATATCGCCACTTGACATACCGGCGATCATCGCGTTTTCATCGATGTCGACGATTTCAACTGGGTTGCAAAGATTCTTTTCAATCAACTGCTTAACAACTTCAACTTCGATCGCCGACGCGGTCCAGTTGTTGCGTGCGATTTTGATTGTTTCGGTGCCTGCGCACAAAGATGTTTCAGCAGCAGCCGTATCTTCGGTTGCAACTTCGCTTGCGCTATCGCTGCCGCCACATGCGGCAAACAACAAAGCTCCGGCGGCAAATAAACCGACGGCCAATTTTTTGTTCCGTAATCCCATATTTATCCCCTTTAATTTGGATTGTGCCTCGAACGAGACTTCTCATTACCTTAGCAATTTTGCTACTGGCACGCTAGGTCGCACTAATCTTTCGTTAATGGAATCGGGGGATCAACCAGCAATAGATTTACGTCATGTCTGGAAGGTTTTCGGCTCAGGTGACAGCGCTCGCACAATAGATCTCGCAAAAAGTGGCTCTAGTCGCGCCGAAATTTTGCAAAAAACTAAACAGACTGTTGCTGTTCGAGATGTTTCTTTCAGCGTCGCACAAGGTGAAACATTCGTTGTCATGGGGCTTTCAGGTTCTGGGAAGTCAACTTTGATTCGCTGCCTGTCGCGATTGATTGAACCCACTCAGGGTGAAATCTCGCTGAGTGGCGACGACCTTTTGGCAATGGACGAAGATCAACTTCGCCAATTGCGCCGCGGTCGAATGTCGATGGTGTTTCAACATTTTGGTTTGTTCCCGCATCGAAAAGTAATCGACAACATCGCATACGGGCTTGAGGTGCAAAAAATCGACAAGTCGACCCGTCTTGCTAGAGCAACTGAAATTTTAAACACGGTCGGCTTAGAAGGTTGGGCCGATCACTATCCGCAACAACTTTCTGGTGGCATGCAACAGCGCGTCGGGTTGGCCCGTGCGCTCGCTGTTGATCCACAAATTTTGCTGTTTGACGAACCATTCTCGGCACTCGACCCGTTGATTCGCAAAGAGATGCAAGATGAGTTAACCAAATTGCAAAAAACCATGCAACGCACGATCGTATTCATTACTCACGATTTCGCTGAAGCGCTTCGGCTCGGCGACCGCATCGCAATTATGAAAGACGGTTCGTTTGATCAGATCGGTACGCCCGAAGAAATCGTCTCGGCACCAGCGACACCATATGTGCGTGAATTCGTCAATGATGTACCACGGGCAAAAGTACTCAGCGTCAAGTCAGTGACTGTTGCAGGAGCGTCAGCCCCGAATAGCCGCACTGTGATGTCCGTAGCGAAAATCGAAACAATCATCCCAATGTTGCTCGAACGTGACGAACCGATCACTGTGCTTGATGCCAATAATCAAGCAATCGGTGTGGTTAATCGTGCAAGTGTCGCAAACATTTTGCAAGCCGAACAAAAATGAAGCGCCGAATCAGCGGCATAGTTGTTTTATTGATTTTTGCCCAGACTCTTGGTACACGTGGGTTTCCTGATTCGCTAAACATCGGTCTTGCCGAGCCGATCACGAATCTGCAGTCGTGGGTTCGAAAAAATCGCAGCAGCCATTGGCTATTTGAATTCATTTTGAATCCGTTCATTTCGGTCGTCGAGTTCAGCATCAAATTAGTCGAGTCGGTGTTCACCTGGTTGCCGTGGTTTGTGCCAGCAATAATTGTGTTCACAGTTATCGCGCGCACGCGTCGCTGGGGCGTGGCTTCTTTCGCGGCTTTAGCCGTCGTCTACCCGGGCCTTGT
>JBILAG010000074.1:0-9910 GCA_044354345.1 Ilumatobacteraceae bacterium
TCGCCTCAAATGAATCACTTTCAGAAAATTTAAACAATGAAGCAATTAACACACTCGGAAAGCTATGCACCGAGTTGTTGTAGGCAAGCACAGCATCGTTATAAAACTGGCGAGCATAGGCAATACGACTCTCTGTGTTACTGAGTTCTTCTTGTAAGTTCAAGAAACTCGCGTTGGCTTTGAGATCTGGGTAAGCCTCAGATAGTGCGAAAAACTGACGCAATGCCCCAGATAGCGCACTATCTGCATTCGCCTGACCCGTAGCTGTTTCTGGTGCCGACATCGCGGTGTTACGAGCCGCGATTACATCCTGCAATGTTTTTTGCTCAAAGTTTGCATAGCCCTTGACAGTTTCGACAAGATTCGGAATCAGTTCTATCCGTCGTTTAAGTTGCACATCAATTTGCGCCCATGCATTAGTGACTTGATTACGCCGTTGAACCAATGAGTTGTAGATCATCACAAGAACGATGATGACGGCAAAACTCAAAACCAAACCAATCCAAATACCCATGAAGTGCTCCATTAATCTCGAGTTGCTATCTTTCTTTTATTCTAGTGTGTGAATCAAACTTGAGGATTTTTACGCAACACTCGATCTGAATACAGGCGTACTATTCGGCTTTTTGGGTGATGGTCAGGTGCTAAATGCTCGCGCTCAAGAACTACGTAATACATCTCGACATAAATTTTTGCGAGTCGGTTCATTGACAGTTCACTTGCCCTAATGAGACCGCCGTCACTTAACTTTTGCGCAAGTTTTTTATCAGTTAATACTCGGGTTAAGCCTTCCGCAAGTTCAGCGATATCACCAGGTTCGACCAACCACGCATTCACATCATGTGTACCAACATTGCGATAGCCCTCAAGCGAACTAGCTACGACCGGCGTACCGCTAGCCATCGACTCAAGTACAACTATTCCGAAAGATTCACTATGAAGTGAAGGTGCACAAAAAACTGAACACTGCGCAAGCCGATCTATTTTGTCTTCGTCGGTGATTCTTCCGAGCCACGAAATTCGTCCGTCGTGTGCATATTTCTGTTTTAATAACGAAATGCCATCACCGTCTGACGCGATCCACAATTTAACATCGTCAGAAAGTTTGGCAAACGCCTCAAGTAACTCGGCGAGTCCTTTTCTCGGCTCGTACCTACCGCAAAAGAAAACAATCTTGTCGGCACTCCGTGAAATATTTGGCCGCGCGTACAACTCGTTTTCGATACCGTTAAATAAAATCTCGTATTCGCCACCTAGATAACGATTTGCAAGTTCTTGCGCTTGTGGCGAGACCGCAACTCGCACATCAAGATGATTAGCGAGCCAATTGACCCCCTTGTTGATGCGCCCGTACCATGCAATATCTCCAGCGGCGTGAAATGTGCCAATCATTGGCGCGAGGCGCAACAGCAACGCGGTCATCGTCGGCCCAGGTGCGATCGGCTCGTGTAAATGCAAAATGTCAAATGCCTCGTCGTTTATGGCACGAATTGTGCGCAGTGCCGCCGAAGGGTCAGGCGCTAGTGGCGCAGTCGAACCGTTCGCGGCTGTTGGCAGACTATTACCGAGTGGTGTCACAAACGGCTCGGGCGGCGGTCCATCGCAAGGGCCGAGTACTCGTGCCTCGTGACCCATTCGACGCAACTCGCGAGCCAAACCTAGAACTTGAGATTGGACTCCACCAGGAATCGTCAAACTATACGGACACACCAACCCGATGCGAAGCATCTTCTTGCGCTCGAAGCTCTTGATCGGATTAACCGGACTACTTGCCGAATTCATCAACTACACGGTACGACCGATAGTCGAAATTAAGACATCGTCAATTGATCGACCCTATGCAGCAACTAACTTTGCACTATGACTAATCAAGAGAGTTTCAGACCAGCGGTATCGCTAGTTGCATCACCTAACAAGCGAATGGCCGTGCTCGACCTCGCCCGACAAGCAGAGACACTCGGGTTCTCTGGCATTGCATGCCCAAGCCTCGGTGCCGCAATGGCATTTTGTGTTTCATTGGCACACGCAACTAACTCAATAAAGTTTTGGACATCAATTCAACCGATTTACTACAGCCACGCAATTGAAATGGCAAACACCGCTGCACACATTCATGAAATTTCTAATAAGCGATTTAGTCTTGGCCTTGGCGTTAGTCATGGACCAGTCATTAACCGACTTGGCGCGACAACTGCTACACCACTTGCAGATATAAAAACTTACGTCGCAACCATGCGTACTCAAGAACGATTTTCGGGCGAACTTCCACCGATCTATTTGGCGGCTCTTCGCAATAAAATGTTGGATCTTGCAACCGAAATTTCTCAAGGCGCGATCTGGGCAAACGCTTCATTAAGCAATATCTCTGCTCAACTTACAAAAATTGAATCGTCTCGCAGGTCAGAAATGTTTTTGGCAAACATGGTTCCTACTGTCATTAGCGATGATATTGCAGCTGCCCAAGCTATACATCGCAAGACACTTGTTGGGTATGTTTCATTACCTAACTATCGAAACTATTGGCGATCGTGCGGTTACGACGAGCAAATTGATGCATTCGAAAAAATACTGGAGTCGCCCAACAAAGAATCCCGTTCTGCAGAAATTGTCGCAGCAATGGATACTGAATGGTTAAGCGATTGCACAATTTCTGGCGACAGTGACACGGTTCGTGAAGCACTTTGGAGTTGGTCACAAGCCGGCGTTCTTCCAATTGCAGTTATGTCTTCGACTTCTGGCGGTCAAGCTAAAGCAGTCGCCGAATTATTTGGGGCGTATTCAAGTTGATTTTCTAAACTGAATCAGAAATCAGATCACTCGGCCAATTTGGCTGAAACAGATGCCACTGCGCCGGGTCACGACGAATTAGAAGTTCAAGTTCGATTGCTAGATGTTGTGAAATTCTTTGTACATCTTCTCGCAATGTCGCAAGTCGCTCAACTTCAATTGCCGGTCGCACGATTGTTTCATGACCGTCAAGGCGTTTTGAGAAATATGTAGCAAGCGGTACAAGAGCAGCACCCGTTCGCAACGCAAAAAAAGCAGGGCCAGTTGGGATCGTAGTTCTCTCACCAAAAAACTCGACTTCAATACCTGTGCCTTGAATATCACGGTCACTCAAAAGTGCAACGATTTCATTTCTTGCAAGCGCTTGTTGTACGGCGACACCAGCACTGTCATCTAGTGGAATCACCTGAACACCGTAGTTTCTGCGAAGTTGCAAAAACATTTCAAATAATTGTGGCGACTCGAGTTTCTCAACTACTGCATTGAGCTTGTGTCCACTTTGGATCAACCACCTACCCGACCACTCCCAACCACCTAAGTGTGGCAAAGCAAGAATCACACCCTTGCCTAGTTTGAGCCCAGATTCAATATGTTCGAAGCCCTCTATTGAGACCCCAGACTGAATTTGCTTCGAATTTAAATACGGCAGTCGAAAAGTTTCAACGTAATAACGGGCGTAGCTTTCATATGACTTTTGCACTGCACGACGATTTTGGCGGACGCTGAACTCGGGTTGAACGCGCCGCATATGTCTTGAAACAATTGCGCGCTTTTTACGCATTGGAATTGTCACAATTGGAACCAAGACTGCAGTCAATATCGCTATGACAAATGTTGGAGTAATTTTCGCTAGCACCGCAACCATGCGGCAACCAATGACGACTAAAGAATCAGAACGATTTTTTTGAGGTGCCGGTGTCACTTAACGTTGCGACGACGCGATAAACGCATTCGTCTATCAGCACGTTGAGCACTTCGAGAAGCACGTCGAGATTGTCGCAATGCAACTCGTTCAGCCGTTGCTGGCGCTATTGCCGCCTGATTCCAGACTTTAAGAAAACGCTGCACCGCTGTGATCGTGCAAAGAATCAACATCAACCACATCGCCCAAAACAACAATGAGTCAAAAAGTAAACCTACGCACAGCAAGATAATTCGCTCGGCACGCTCCATCAGCCCACCTTTAGCCTGCAACCCAAGTGCCTCAGCTTTAGCGCGCTGATAAGAGATCAACGACGAGACCGCCATGACCGCGAATGGCAACACTGATGCGTGAGCACCGCGTTGAGAACCTAGAAACCAAGCAACGCCACCTAACAAGACTGCGTCTGTTACACGATCAATAGTTGAATCAAAAAAAGCGCCGCGCTGACTACTTTGGTTTGATGCTTTAGCTAATGCGCCATCAAACAAATCAGGCAATGCCGCACAGATTACAAGCAGTAATCCAACTTGCAATTCGCCAATAGCAATGGTGACTGCGGCAACACAAGCGATTAGTAGTCCAATTAATGTTAAATGGTCCGGCGAAAGCTTCGTTCGACGCAACAACTCGCCCACTGGGCGCACAATGCGTTCGACTTCTTTCTTGAATCTGCCGTCAAACATCGCAACAGTCTAGTGCAATCTCGCTAGTGCAATATCGCTAGTGCAGTCTTACTAACTGTCTGGGTTTGCTTCTACTAGGCACTGAACAATTCGAGCATCAATTGCATCAATTAAAACGAGACCTCTTTGAAGTGGTGGCTCTTGTTCGCTATAACAAAAAACGCGCCACGTTGGACGACTGCGAAACCCTCGCCAAACTTGTTGCGCCGAGGCATGACCCACAGCGAAACCAACGGCGCGCGTTGCATAGACAAGTGCGAGTTTTTCATCAACGGTCATGCGCCATGATGACGACAACGAATACAAACTGAATACTCCAAGCAAAATCGCAGCCCACAAAAAACCATCACTAACTAAACCATTTTCATTGGTGTGTTGCATCGCCCAAAGGACTACACACATTGCGGCAATACCGAGATAAAGCAATGCTGGTATTCTGCGTCGGCTGTTATCTGGAAACATATAGGGCCCAACAAACCCCGTGACATTTAAATCATCGGGTAATGAATCACGAATCTCGTTTGCTGAATCTGTCGCCATCAATTTGTCATCTTCCATGCTTCACGGATTCTAGAGGCGCTCACATCTAATGCTTCTGGCAAAATCTTTGTGTTCGCGGTCACGACCATAAAATTTGTGTCTCCACCCCAACGAGCAACTATGTGCACGTGAAGATGCTGTGAGATACTTCCACCGGCTGCAGCACCAAGGTTGAGCCCAACATTTAATGCCTCTGGCTTATAGACAGACTTTATAACCTTTGTCGCATCTGTGACTGTCGCCCAAAGTTCACTTGTCTCTTCGACACTCAACATTTCAAGTTCAGCAACTTCACGATACGGAATTACCAATAAGTGGCCCGATGTATATGGAAAGGCGTTCATGATTGCAAAAACGGTTTTGCCCCGATGAACAATGAAACTCTGTTCGTCACTAAGGCCACTATTTAGAATCTGAGAAAAAATCGATGCATTGCTTGTGCTCCGCGTGTCTTGCCCGTGCATCACATAGTCGGCGCGCCAGCCGTTCCAGATCCGATCTAGCATTTTTGTACTCTAAGTGTTTTCTGTTCAAACATGTTTCTGCAGATTGTTCTCTTGGCCGACATCAGCCGCGAGTTGCTGAATGAAATCATTCAAAGAAACGCCTCGAATTACATCACCACCACGCGGATTCACACCGACTGTTGCCCCTGCAATATCGTCATCGCCAACAACTAAAACATACGGTATTCGCTCTAACTTTGACGCACGAATGCGTTTGCCAAGTTGCTCATCGGCAACTAGTTGATCTACCCGATATCCGAGTTTGCTGAGAGTTTCTGTGACCTCAAGCGCGTACTGCTCGTGCGCCGACGCCACGGCTAACACCCGAACTTGAATCGGTGCCAACCAAGTCGGAAACGCGCCGCCGTAATGCTCGAGCAACACACCGAAGAAGCGTTCAATCGAACCAAACAAAGCGCGATGCAACATGATCGGACGCTTTCTTGCATTATCTGTCGCAATGTATTCAAGACCGAATCGCTCTGGCAAATTAAAGTCGCATTGAATTGTGCTCAGTTGCCATTTGCGACCGATTGCGTCGCGAACATCGATATCTATCTTCGGACCATAAAACGCAGCGTCACCCGGAGAAACCGTGTAGTTCAAGCCGTGACGATTCAAAGCTTCAGTTAATGCCTCAGTGGCTTTGCCCCAGATTTCATCAGAGCCGACTGATTTTTCAAGATTGCGAGTGCTGAGTTTAAAATCAAAGTCATTGAAGCCAAATCTACGTAAGACGCTCAACACGAAATCTAGAAGTGAAGCGATTTCATCCGCCATTTGTTCTTCGGTACAGAAAATATGGCTGTCGTCTTGGGTGAAACCTCGGATGCGAAGTAAACCGTGCAGAGTCCCCGCGCGCTCGTAGCGATAGACCGTGCCAAGTTCAAACAATCGCAACGGTAATTCGCGATAGCTGCGTTGGCGGTCGCGATAGATCAAACAATGCATCGGACAATTCATCGGCTTTGGGTAATAAGTTCCGTTGTCCATCTCCATTGGTGGATACATGCCGTCCTTGTAGAACTGCAAGTGACCTGATGTTTCGAACAAGTGTGCATTTGCCAAATGCGGTGTGAACACAAATTTGTATCCGCCGTTTTGATGGCGCTCGCGACTGTAGTCCTCCATCAGTTTGCGAACGATGCCACCCTTCGGATGCCAAACTGCAAGGCCGCCGCCAAGTTCTTGAGGAAACGAAAGCAAATCCATTTCGACTGCCAACCGACGGTGATCGCGCTTTTCGGCTTCTTCAAGTCGATGCAAATGCTCAGCCAACGCGGATTTTGACTCCCATGCGGTGCCATAGATGCGCTGCAACATTGGCCCTTTTTCGTTGCCACGCCAATACGCACCAGCAACTTTCATTAACGCAAAATGACCAAGACGGCTCGTTGATGGCACATGAGGCCCACGGCAAAGATCGACAAAATCATCTGTGTTTCGATAAACACTTACGGCATCTGCGCTGCCTGCTTCACCGGCATCGCTTGAGTCTGCATCGCCTTGAGTGACGCGCTCAATAATTTCACATTTGTACGGCTGATCAGAAAAAAGTTTCAACGCATCGCGTGCCGACATTTCTGAGCGTATAAAAGGTTGATCGGCGTTGACGATCTCTTGCATTCGTTGTTGAATCTTGGCGAGATCATCGTCACTGAATGTTTTTGAGTTTGGCAACTCAAAGTCATAATAAAAACCATCCTCAATTGCCGGACCAATTGAAAATTTTGCACCTATAAAAAGTTGCACGACCGCTTGAGCCAAAACATGGGCCGTCGAGTGACGCAGAACGTGACGACCTGCATCTGAATCAGCAGTAATTATTGAAACTTTCGCATCATCAACGAGAGAAACCCCTAAATCGGTTTCAATGCCATTGACAACGGTTGCAACTGCCGCCTGACCCAGACGCTTACCGATTGACATTGCAAGGTCAAAACCTGTCGAGCCACTTGGTAATTCGCGAGTCGAATCGTCTGGCAGCCGAATCGTAATCGTTGAGATATTCGCAGTCATGACTCGTTCAGTCTAGATTGTGACGTTTTAGATATGAGTGCGGTTAACGCTCGACCGCTTTGGCGCATATTCGTATAAATACTGCTGATTCGTTAGCGCCTGAATCTTTAGCATCACTTCATCAGTTAATTCGCGCAATACCTCAGGATCATCGGTACGTGACATGTACTTCTGCGTGTCAATTGGCGGACCAATTTCAATTTTGCATCTCTTGCCAAATTTCGGCATCACCGTGTCTGGCGCCATGATCGCACTCGTGCCAGTTATCCCAACTGGATAAATCGGACAACCAAATTTCAGTGCCAGCCTGGCTGCACCGGTGCGACCTTTATAAAGTTTCCCGTCACGGCTACGCGTGCCCTCTGGAAATATTCCGAATAGTTCGCCCCGCGCCAATACGGCTTCAACCGCAATCATCGCCGAAGACGCGCTTTCTCCCCCGCTTCGATCAAGTGGGATCATGCCGATTTTTGTAAACAGCCAACGAGTCTTCCAAGAATCCATATATTCACTTTTACCGACTACAGACATGTTGCGCGGTGAATGTGTAAGCAAAAATACTGAATCTAAAAAACTAATGTGATTCGCACACAAAATTGCCGGACCAGTCTGGGGGATCTGATCAAAACCTATTAGTGAAAACTTCCAAAATCGATTTACAAAAAAGCGCACAAACGGCCTGAAGCGAGTCTGAAATTTTGTAGCACCAACAAACTTGATCGGATCAAAATTAGCTTTACTCACACCACGCTCCCGCCCATCGCATTCAATATCTAAGTGTCTAGCTGTTTAGATTAATACCAAGAAGTTCTGCTGAGGCCTTAATACTGTGACCGGCAGCGACGGCTTGGTCAAGAACGTTGATAGCTGCAGGAACATCTAAGTCTTCATCTAGTGCATCACGAACCTCGGTAAGCCCCGCGGTGCCGTCGCCATTTTTTGCCAAAGCCCATGACTTGAGTCTTGCCAACGAATTAACCATTGACGATGAAGTCCACTCCCATTCTTGACGATAGTGATTAGAAATAAGTGCGAGCCGTATCGCTCGAGGGTCATGAGTCTTTCGTAAACGATCAACGAATTCAAGATTGCCCAAACTCTTTGACATTTTTGTTCCGTCCATAAAGACCATCGCGACATGCATCCAATGTTTGACAAATTGCTGTCCAGTTGCGGCCTCTGACTGAGCGCGCTCGCACTCATGATGCGGGAAAATCAAATCGCTTCCACCACCGTGCAAATCAATCGTCGTACCGAGATCTCGCAACGCCAATGCCGAACATTCAATATGCCAGCCAGGTCGACCTGGACCCCAGATCGTGTCCCAACTTGGCTCGTCGGGCGCGGATGGTTGCCACAATACGAAGTCAAGAGGGTTTCTTTTATCTGGATTAGCTAGGTCGCCGCCTCGTTCTGCCGCGTATCGCAACATTGTTTCGTTGTCGTAATTTGAGACACTGCCGAATGACTCAAACTTTGTGACATCAAAGTAGACACTGCTCCCACATTGATACGCAAAACCCCGGTCTAAAACTAATGCGATAAATTTTCGAATGTCTGGGATCGCCGAAGATGCGCGGGGCTTGCTGAAAACATCCAGCACATTGAGCGCTTTCATATCTGCATCAAACCTTGCTTCTTCGCCAGCAGCAAGATCTAAATAATGCACACCAAGTTCTCTTGCTTTTGCAAACAGCGGATCGTCGACATCTGTCACGTTTCGAACGCACTTGACGGTATGTCCCTTATCAATTAGTCGGCGTTGCAGTATGTCATAACTTACAAAAGTGAAAGCATGACCGATGTGAGTTGCATCGTAAGGCGTGATGCCACATGTATACATTAAGACTTCTTTGTTTGGCGAAAAATCGACGACACTTCTTTTTACCGTGTCGTACAACTTCATTGTCACTTAGACACACCACGATCTGGGATGCCAGTGAGCCGTGGCGCAACGCGAGTTTTGTAACGAACATTTAATTGCAGTAACACTGCTGTAAAAGCTTCAATTGCTAAGGCATTTGAAAGACTGCCGGCATTCAACGGTCGACAACCAGGTATGCGCAAAACAATTTCAGAAATTGCCGCAGTTGCAGTCGGGTCATCCGAGCAGATCAGTACATCGCTGTCTACTTCATGAGTCAGGTTTCCCAATTCTGTTGCAGGCAAATGTTGAAACGCTGCAACAACTCGCGACAAAGGAATCTCGGCCTGAATATGCGCAGCGATACTTCCACGCGGCGGCACTAGTGGTTGAAACTCTTTGCCCACCCGAACTAGTGCGTTAGCCATTGTCACAACAATTTTGCCAACCAACTGTTGAGTGTGCTCGTTGACAATCGTTGCGGCCGAGTCCCATGGTGTGGCAACTACTACTATTTCACAGTCTGCTGCAGCATCGTTGTCGCCACCATTTAGATTTAATTTGAAGTCGGGCCACTTGCGAGTGA
>JBILAG010000148.1:0-2751 GCA_044354345.1 Ilumatobacteraceae bacterium
GTGACAGCGTGACGCGTGCGCTTGAATACATGGGGCTGAAAGCCGGCACTGCGATTCGTGACATCAAAGTTGACACCGTGTTTATCGGCTCTTGCACTAATTCTCGAATTGAAGATTTGCGGGCGGCCGCAGATGTTGTTCGCGGGCGAAAAGTAAAAGTAAGACGCGTGATGGTTGTACCAGGAAGTCACGCAGTGAAGTTACAGGCGCAAGCAGAAGGTCTTGACAAAATTTTCATTGATGCCGGCATTGACTGGCGTGAACCGGGTTGCTCAATGTGCTTAGCAATGAACCCCGACAAACTTGCGCCTCAAGAACGTGCGGCCAGCACATCAAATCGCAATTTTGAAGGCCGGCAAGGACGTGGCGGTCGCACTCACTTGGTCTCACCTGCAGTTGCTGCTGCCACTGCAGTCGCTGGCCACTTTGCTGCGCCGGAAGATTTGTCATGAAAGCCGTACGAGTAATTTCTGGTCGCGGTGTGCCGCTCAAGCGCAGCGACGTTGACACCGATCAAATTATTCCTGCTGAATGGTTGAAGCGCGTTGAGCGAACTGGTTTCGAAAAAGGTTTGTTCTCAACTTGGCGTGATGATCGAAATTTCGTGCTCAATGACGAGCGCTATGCAGGCGCATCAATTTTGGTAGCGGGTAAAAGTTTTGGTGTTGGATCTTCACGCGAACATGCGGTTTGGGCAATTCAACAAGGTGGATTCAACGCGGTAATCGCCCCAAGTTTCAGCGACATCTTTCGCAATAACTGTGGCAAGAATGGTCTGATCGCCGTGGTTTTGAGCGAGGAAATAGTCAACAAACTTTGGCAGATTATCGAGAGCGACTCGACGACCGAAATCACTGTTGACGTTGAGCGTCTCGTTGTTGAAGTTGCAAGCACTGGTCTTTGCGAGACTTTCGAGATGAACGCTGATACTCAAAATCGATTCTTAAACGGGCTTGACGACATCTCGATTTCTTTGCAACATAGCGATGAAATTTCGCGTTTTGAAACTAGCCGACCAGCCTGGTTCTAGCTAGCAGCTATCGAACTCGTTAAGAACGAACTCAAATCAGCAAGTCGTTTGTCGTTTGAGAAAACCTCGATCGGTGCCTGAGTCTCAAGTCGCAAACCACGCTGAATGATTCGACAAGTCGTGTGCTGGTTGTATTCAGCAAGTGTTACCGCCCAGCCATCTTTGCCAGCTCGTGCCGTTCGGCCAGAGCGATGTAGGTAAGTTTTAACTTCTAGCGGCGGCACGTAATGCACGACGATGCCGACATCGTCGATGTCAATTCCGCGCGCCGCGACATCTGTGCAAACGAGAATATTCAGTTCACGTTGGGCGAACTTACGTAACGAACGTTCACGCGCACCTTGGGCCATGTCACCATGCAGTGCCGAAACTTTTTCGCCAAGTGCGAAAAGATCATCGGAAACTTTGTCGCAAGCTCGTTTGGTGTCGCAGAAAACCACTGTTTGACCACCTGCGCGGGCCATGGCGGCAATAACCCGATTTTTATCCATGTGGTGAACACCAAGGAATAAGTGGCGCATAGTGCCAACCGTGTCGGTCGGTGCATCAATGCTGACTTCTTTTGGAGACTTCATGTAACGCTTGACGAGGGTCGCAACCTGTCCGTCTAAAGTTGCCGAAAATAACATTGTCTGGTGAATTTTTGTAACGTGACGCAAAATCCATTCAACTTGTGGCATGAATCCCTCGTCGGCCATGCGGTCTGCCTCGTCAAGCACGATGACTTCAACATCACTGAGGTCTGCCTCATTGGATTTCAATAAATCAATCAATCGAAGCGGTGTGGCGATAACGATTTCGGCGCCACGATTGAGTTGCTCAACTTGCTTGTCACGAGCTGCACCGCCGTAAACTGCAAGCACCCGCACACCACAGTGTTTAGCGATTGGTGCCAAAACATCGGTAACTTGCACAGCCAGTTCGCGAGTCGGCACGAGTACAAGACCACGAGGTTTCTTCGCGACTGCAGTTTGGGTTACACGCTCAATCATCGGAACACCAAAGGCCAAAGTCTTGCCAGAGCCAGTTCGAGCGCGACCGCACAGATCTTCTCCGCTTAAGGCAACAGGTATCGCCTCAGTTTGAATTGCGAACGGAGCAGCAAAACCAGCCGCTGCTAGACCAGCGTCAACTCTCTCGCTCACGCCGAGAACGGCAAAACCCGTCGGTGTTGAAACTGCTTGACGAATATTCGAACTCGAGCCGATATTGCCACTGGCGTTCTCGCTTGATTCACCAGCAGGTCGCGGATTTTGCGGACGATTCGGAGATCGATTTGAAGATTGATTAGTCGGGCGAGGCGTGCCGCGACGGGATTTGGGGTCAGACATCTGAACGCTCAGGCTACCAACGCGACCATCGTCGTCTTTGTCGGAAGCGTAGAAGCTGTTCGCTGACTCGTGAGTCAGTTTTGCCTGACCACTCAGACAGTAGACAAATGTTTGAGTCGTGTGTAGGGTCAAAATTCGTGTTTGACAAAACTTCTCCTGAAAATTATTTGAGCAATATCGCCGCACTTGACGAGCCGCTATTCACTGGTCGTAAGGGCATTGCCTACGACTGGCAATCTTTACTCTTGCCATCCGAAATTGCATTTGATGCTTCACTTCACGCACTTCTAAACGCTGGCAAGGACGACTCCGCCACTCGATACGCGTGACCGCGCAAGTGCGCCCAAATCGGGTGCTCGTTCTCGGTTGTGGTTCTGTTGCGCAAGCGGT
>JBILAG010000010.1:0-38501 GCA_044354345.1 Ilumatobacteraceae bacterium
GCGTTACAACTCGCATTGTTATCAATTCCTGTCATGGGAACGGGTGTTTTCATTGGAACACGTTTGCGAACTCGGATAAACCCAGACCATTTTAGAAACCTGGTGATTGGTTTGCTGACACTGAGTGGTCTAAGCGCAATCGCTAATGCGATATTCAGTTAACTGCTTAGACGCAGATTAGCGTCCAAACCATTCGAGCCATTGCTCTTGCGACTGTGGCTTAAAAACATGATTTGTAGCAACGACATCACCGAGATTGCTTGAAGGCATCGCCGAGTATTGATGGCCTGGACAGACCAAAGTGTCCGGTGGCATTTGCGAAAGTTTTTGCAAACTAGAAAACATTTGCCCTGGGTCGCTGCCTGGCAAGTCAGTTCGTCCGCAACCTTCAAGAAAAAGTGTGTCGCCAGCGACGAGTCGTTGCTCAACTAAAAAACATTGACTACCAGGAGTATGCCCAGGCGTATGCACGAAAGTGATTTCAATTTCACCCACACTCAACTTGTCGCCACCTGAGTGCTTAACTAAATCGGTATCTGAGATACCAGTTGTGCGTGTCACCCAAACGGCTTCATCGGTGTTGACATGAATTGGTACATGTTGCATTTCGAGCAGTGCGGCAACGCCCTCTATGTTCATTCCCATCATTGAGCCACCAACATGGTCGGGGTGATAATGCGTTGCGAGAACCCCTGTTAAATTCATTTCATCTTTTGCGATGGTTTCTAGTAAATCTTTGACAGCGTAAGCAGGGTCGACAATCACACATTCGCGAGTTTGTCGATCACCGATCAAGTAAACAAAATTAACCATTTGGTTGGCTAAGTGATCTGACTTTGCGAAATCGCGACCCGATAAGAGTTGACGAAAATAAAGCCGATCTTGAGTCAGTATTGTGTTTGCAAGATTCATTATTCATTAGATTAGCGATCTAACCTGAGATCGTGAGTATTGTCAGTAAAAATTTACGCTACGGCATAATCGGCTCAGGAATGATGGGTCGAGAGCACATTAGAAATCTTTTGGCTATTGATAACTGCGAGGTTGTGGCGATCAGTGACACTCATTTGCCGAGTCGCGCTATAGCCGTTGAACTTGTCAATGGTGTTACCCAGTTTTCTGACCATCGCGAAATGCTTTCGGCTCAAGATCTTGACGTCATAGTCATCGCGACACCGAACCATACACATCTGAATATTCTCAACGACGTTTTAGAAACTGGACTACATGTTCTGGTTGAAAAACCCTTGTGTACAACAGTTAAAGATTGCCAGTTGGCGATTGAACGCGAGAAACAAACGCATCGCGATGGCAGAGTGGTATGGGTTGGCCTTGAATATCGCTTTATGGCGCCTACAGCGCGACTGCTCAATGAAGTTAGTTCAGGCACATGTGGCAATGTACAAATGGTTGCAATACGTGAACATAGATTTCCGTTTCTTGAGAAGATAGATAACTGGAACCGTTTCAATTCAAACACGGGTGGCACACTTGTTGAAAAGTGTTGTCATTTCTTCGATGTGATGGGCCTATTTGCCCAGTCTCAAGCTGCCAGTGTTTATGCCTCAGGAAACCAAGACGTCAATCATCTCGATGAGATCTACGATGGCAAAAGATCGGATATTTTGGATAACGCCTTCGTAATCGTTGAATATCAAAATGGTATTCGCGGAATGTTAGATCTTTCGATGTTTGCTGATGGATCGAAGAACGAACAAGAGATTTCAGTAGTTGGCAGTAGCGCAAAACTCGAGGCGTTGATCACAGAATCAAAGGTAAGAGTTGGCATGCGAGCGAACGGAGCATCAGGCGTGGAAGAATTCGTTGTCGAACAAGCTCTCGGAGTTGTTGCCGGTTTTCATGCCGGAGCTTCTTACCTTGAGCATCTTGCAATGCAGCGCGCTATTCGAACTGGTTCACCATCTATGGTTACCTTGCAAGACGGATTGAATTCAGTGGCAGTTGGCCAAGCTGCTCATCAGAGCATTGCGCAAAGACGCGTAGTTCAAATCTCTGAGGTCATAAATTAAAAGCGATTAGACAACGAGTGTTAAGCCACCGTCAACTACGAATATCTGACCTGTTGCATATTTGTTTCGAATAAGGGCAAAGGTTGCCTCGGCACAATCTTGTGGAGTTGCAGAGCGCTTGAGCGGGGCAACACGAGCAACATTGTCATGCTGTGCTTGCCAGTCGCTTGTCCACGGGGTCTCGACCAAACCAGGTGCAACTGCATTAACCCGCACCGGGCCACAAGATTTGGCCAGCAAAATAGTCATGTGGTTGAGCGCCGCTTTAGTCATTGCATAAGCAATTGAACTGCCCACGGGTCTGACTCCGGCGATAGATGTGATGTTGACGACGTTGCCATCTTTGCTCTTTTTTAGATGTGGTATCGCCGCCTTCGTCAACCACCATGTACCAAATACGTTGACATCAAATGTCTTTCGGAATATTTCATCAGTCAGAGAATCTAAATCATGATGTGCAACCAAAGTTGTCCACCCGGCGTTGTTGATTAAAATATCTAGTTGTCCAAACTCGCTGATTGTCATGTCAATTAGTTGTTGACCAGCTGCTTGATCACTGATGTCAGCTTGAATATAAAGCGATTTTGTCGACAGAGATTTCGCTACTTGCTGTCCAGCATCCACCGATTTGGCAGAGTTCACGACAACACTGGCACCAAGGTCACTTAATCTTCGAGCTATTTCTTCGCCGATGCCAGATGACGATCCAGTCACGAGCGCTACTTTGCCATCTAATTCGTTGCGATTGTCATCATTCATTGGATGTCCGATCTCTTGTGAAGTTATATGAAGCGGTCAAGTATATTTGCACGAAACTTATCGACTGTGCCCCTCTTATTTTCGTGCTTATCCATACTGTTAGAAAGTCTCAATAATCCGTTAATCCCTAAATAACGCAGCGGTTCTACTTCCCACTTTCGTGAGGGATGGTTCACCCAAGGCAGATTTGTCAATGAATGATCGTCGCCAACCATCAAATGGGCGAGTGTCCGAGCCGCCAGATTGGTCGCCGCAACGCCATCACCGACATATCCACCAAGCGAGGCCAAGCCAGATCGTTGATCAAAATTTACTGACGGCTGCCAGTCTCTTGGTACGCCAAGAGGGCCACCCCAACGATTTGTAACTTCAAGATTTTTCGTCACCGGAAAAACCTTGTGCATGGATGAAATAATTCTCTGATGTATTTCATCATGATTGTCGTAACTAGCTTTAACCCGTGAACCGAAATGGTACGGCGCACCTCTGCCACCAAAAGCAATTCGACCATCGCGAGTAATCTGCACGTAAATGATCATGTTTCGGGCATCGTGGTAGGTCTCACGATTCTGCCAACTGATTTCATCGCGTTGCGATTTAGTTAACGGCTCAGTGGCGACCATATACGAATAAAGTGGGGCAAGAGTTCTGCGGTGGCGTTTAATCTGCGAAGTAAACCCTTCGGTTGCACGAACAACTACGTCAGCGCGAACTGTCGTATTTTTGAGCTTAATAACGCGAGGATTGATTTCAGTAACACGAGAATTCTCGTAAATCTTTACGCCCATACGCTCGACAACTTTTGCAAGCCCCAACACCAATTTCTTCGGGTGAATTGTCGCGCAATGTGGCGTGTAACTAGCGGCTAGTAATCCTGGGATATTGATTTTGGCCCGTGACTCTACGGATGTGAGCATTCTCGAATCATCTTCGGAAAATCCATAACTATGCAGTTCTTCAACTTCTTCAACTACACGCGAACGTTGTACTGCATTTGTTGCTCCGTGAATTGTGCCGCCGCGATGAAAGTCGCAATCAATATTTTCGCTTTTGAGGGTTTTCTCAATTTCGTCGATTGTTGCAAAACTCTGACTATACATTTCAATGGCCGCTTGACGATTGTGCTGTTTTTCAATCTCTGTGAGGGTCATGGGCAAAAACCCACTGCACCAGCCGCCATTTCGTCCGCTTGCACCGAAGCCAACATAATTTGACTCGATGACAGCGACTCGTACATCTGGTTGCAATTTCTTGAGGTAATAGGCAGTCCAGAGACCGCTATAACCCGCGCCTACAATCGCGATATCTAAATCAATATCTGAATTTAAAGAATCACGTTCAACTTCTGTACTCGTTACTGACTCATGCCAATAAGAGTTCACGCCATCGCTCTCCACAATGATCGAAATTCTGGTTCTGGATCGGTAATCAACATAGTCTCAACATCAATTTTTAAAGTTGCCCGATTTTTGGTTTCATACTGTGGCCACGAAACAACACCATTCTTTGCGTACGACAAAAGTTCACCAGAGATTCGGTCAGCAATCGGCTCACGAGAAATATCATCTCCAGTGAAAACTTCTACGCGTGGGGCATTCAGATTGTGAAAAACGAATGGAATATCTAAGGCGTGGCAAGAGCCAAACGCTCCGTCAAAAATTGGCGTTGGCCAAGTGAACCAGTACATCCAAGTTGGGTTGTTAATTTCACTTCGCTCCTCGCATAGCTTCCATGCAGGTGACCGAAAATTCTGATCGGTTTGTAACGCCGCAACCATTTGAGACGGGGAGTGGTTTTTCCTGAGTTTTGAATACAAATCCCAGGCGCTTTGGAATTTTTCGGCAAACGCATCGCGATAGTAGTCAAGAGCGCCTTCAACATCCAGTGTCGCCGAATCTGGATGGAGCACTGTCCAGAGACGATTCTCATCATGATTCGTGCCTACTACAAGTGGAATCCCTGACTCTGCCGAAGCAGCGTAGATGTCTTCGGGCAATCCCGCGCCGCCGCAAGTCGGGGTAAACGTAGAAATATAATTTTCAACGTCAACAAACATTTTGGCAGTGGCGTCAATCATCTGTTGAACCGAAAGCTCTCGTAAGTCAGAGAGTGAATCGCAATTCGCGAAGCCGAGGTATTGCTCAAGCGCGGCCGATGCTTCTTTCTTTGTGCGAAGTTGGCGAAGTGAGGGGCTCATTGCCCAAGCTCGCGTTACTAAACCAGCAACGAGTGGTGAAGCTGTTAAGGCAACGACGCTGCTACCGCCAGCTGATTCTCCGAAAATGGTTACATTATTCGGATCACCACCAAATGAAGCGATGTTTCGGTTGACCCATCTCAAGGCACTGACTTGGTCGAGCGTGCCAAGATTGTTGTCACCTAGAAAGCCAAACGGCCCGAGCCGATAATTAATGCTGACAAGCACTACATCGCCTCGAGTTACTAGCGATGCTCCGTTGTACCAACTCGTTGCAGCCGTGCCGTTCGTGTACGCACCACCATGAATCCAGAACAAAACCGGCTTCAATTCTTGCTTTTCGTAATTCGCTGTTTCGTCAATAAAAACGTTGTTCGTCCAAATGTTCAGAAAGAGACAATTTTCGTCAATAGGTAACGACTTAGTATCAAGAATCTCCTCCATGAAACCGGGCACTTGTGGCGATTGTGGACCGAAAACTTTTGCATCAACGTCGTTTGTATAGCTAATGACGTCAACTGGTTCTTCAAAACGATTCGCTGTTGCAAACCGAATACCCAAAAACTCGATCAATCCTGACCCGAGATCATTGCCATTAAACGACCCAAACGAATTTTTAACTGAAGCCATGTTTCTAGGCTAATCAGTCTTAACTACGATGTCGTGATGCGACTGTTTAAGGTAACTGATGCGACCGGCGATCTTTTTGACGCAGTTTGGCGATGGTTTATTGCAAGTGCTGCAATCGGTCCTAAGTCTCGACGCGGCAAAAAATTTGGAAAGTTTGGCACTGGCTCAATTATTTTGTTTCCGACAACGACAATCTTTAATGAAAACTATATTCACATTGGCAAAGACACAATGATTGGCGAACATGTTGCTCTGTCTGCCGGGATGATGCCGGGACAGGTGTGTCTAACGAATCCAGTTGTGAAGATCGGTGACCGTTGTCTGATTGGTCGCGGCTCCGGGATTGTGGGTCATCTGTCAATTGACATCGGTGACGATGTTTGGACCGGCCATCACGTGTACATCACCGATCAAAGTCACGGTTACTTGAATATTTCGAAACCTATTTCACAACAATCACAACCCGAACGCGCGGTCTCAATTGGTGAAGGTTCGTGGCTTGGACATGGAGTGGTCGTGTTGCCTGGCGCAAAGATTGGAAAGCATGTTGCAGTCGGCGCGAACTCAGTTGTAACAGGGGAGTTGCCAGATTACTGCGTGGCTGTAGGTTCACCTGCTCGAGTGATCAAGCAATACACACACAATGAAGGCTGGAAAAAATTAGATAGAGAGATCTAACGGTGGCTTGCAGTACGACATTTCGTTGTCGGCGGCGAATGTTGCAATCTTTTCACTTATCGGCAGACCTTTGATCGCTGTTTCAGAAAACTGTAGGTTGATACCGTTTCTGAGATCATCAGCAAAAGAGCGACGATCTGCAATATAGATTTCGTAATCATCTAGCCATAAACCAACTATTGCTATTCCTTTTGCGTCCGTTGGCAACCCTGCTCGGAACTCATTCACAAAGGATTCAATCGTGTCTGTGGCTTTGTCTACGATCATCGCCCTGTCTGAGATTGCATCAGCGCCTAGGTCATCGACAATTCGATAGTCGGCTAATTCGACGCGCTGTTGCTCGGCGATGAGACAACGTGCTTGTGCTTTCTCGGCCCAAAGTCGGTCGTCAAATTTATTAACAGCCTGTTTTGATGCAAAAAACAATCCGTAGATCCACATCGCAATAATTGAAGCGATCACAACTGTCAACAGACCTCGCACGAATAACTTCACAACGTAAGAGACTAGGCGATCAGTCCAAAATGGTAGAACTATATGGTGAAAAATGATGTCACAGGTCTCTCAGATCTTTCAGATGCTGCTAAAAATAGCTCATCTGCTGATTCACGACTTAAAGAAGCGCTTCAATTAATTCGTGTCATAGTTAAGTTTCACCCGCGACTCTTCGCCATCGCAGTTTCTGGCGCTGCAGTATTTGCGATATGCACAGTCGGCTCGTCAATCGGTGTTCGGTGGATGGTTGATCGCGTTATTTTGGTGAGATTTAATAATGGTGAACTTGACACTTCAGCAATGTTTGTGGGTGCGTGTTTGGTAATCGGCATCGGATTAGTTCGTGCGGCTGGAGTGGTAGTACGAAGAAGCTTCGCTGGTAAAACTGAATGGCGAACTGCAGAATCGATTACCAATCGAGTCCTCGACCATGTCGTGGCCCAGCCGATCTCATGGCATCGCAAACGCATGACAGGCGACATCGTGGCTCGTTGCGGCGTTGATTCAGACGCGAGTGTCTCGATTCTCGCACCATTGCCTTTCGCTTCTTCAGTACTTGTGATGATGTTGGTTTCTTCAGTCTGGATGCTTTCTGTCGATATCCCGCTTGGTGCATTAGCGATTGTGGTTTTCCCAATACTGCTTATGCTCAACATCAGCTACCAAAAGAAAATTGATCGCTTCTACGCACTTGCACAAGATGAACTGGGTGCACTTTCTCAGGCAGTTCACGAAAGTTTTGACGGCGTGATGGTTGTCAAATCATTTGGCGCCGAACATCGTGAAACTGAGCGGTTGGCAGTAATCACATCTCGTCTCCGTAACGCTCGTATTGACGCTGTTTCAGTTCGTTCAAGGTTTGAAGCTGCGATCGATGCGATTCCGTCGCTGATCAACATCACGCTGATTGTTCTAGGCGCAATCCGTGTCAAGACTGGGGCGATGAGCGTCGGTGACTTGACAAGTTTCATATATCTTTTCACGCTTCTTGTTTTTCCATTGAGAATTATTGGATATCTTTTTTCAGAAATTCCTCACTCTGTTGCAGGATGGCGGCGTGTCCGCGAAGTTTTAGACGAACCTATTGGGCAAGATCCGAACGAACTAATTCGAATACCAAAATTAGGTGTTGCTTTGAGTTGTGAAAATTTAAATTTCTCGCATACGCCAGAGAATTCTGTATTGAAAGATTTGTCTCTTGAAATTTTGAGCGGTCAAACAGTGGCAATTGTTGGTGCGACTGGATGTGGCAAGACGACACTTTTGCATCTGTTGAGCGGTCTTATCGAAAGCGACTCGGGAACTATTTCTGTGCAACCAGGCAGGGTTGGTCTCGTATTTCAAGAGGCATTTTTGTTCGCCGAAAGTTTGCGATTTAATATCACTCTGGATTCGTCGATCACAGATGCGCAAATTATTAAGTCATTGCGTATTGCCGAATGCACAGATTTTGTTAACGATCTCGTGAATGGACTCGACACCATAATGGGCGAGCGTGGTGTCAGTCTCAGCGGGGGTCAGCGTCAGAGAATCGCTTTAGCTCGCGCGATTGCTCATAATCGTGCAGTGTTACTTCTTGACGACACAACTTCGGCTCTTGACCCCGCGACTGAAGCTCGCGTGGTAAATAATCTTCGAGAAATGTCTTTGACCGCGACAAACACGACAAATAAGACAACAGTTGTAATCGTGGCATCAAGACCTTCAACAATTGCTCTTGCCGATGAAGTGCTGTATCTGCGCAATGGGCAGATTGTTGACCACGCACGTCATGATGTTTTGTACACGCGTAACAGCGACTACCGAGAGTTAATCAATGCGTTTGAGCACGATCGCCATGAATGAACCACTAGGGCGTTTCGGTACAGCCAAGACGATCTCGCGAGGGGTTGGCATTGCTCCTGATCTCGGCAAGGGTATTGCGCTCACTTTCTTGCTTGCGGTCATTGGTTCACTTGCAAGAGTTGCGGTACCGATTTTGATACAACAAAGCATTGATAACGGTTTAGAGCCTGGCAATGTTCGCGTTGGTTATATCTGTGTTTTAGGCGTGATCGCAGCGGTAGCGGTTATTTCAACTGCATGGGCATTAAGAACTGCGGTGTTAAGACTTGGCATCAGCGCCGAACAGGGCTTGTACACAATACGAGTCAAACTTTACGACCATATTCATCGGCTTAGTTTGGCAGATCACAACGAAGAACGTCGTGGCGCTCTCGTTTCAAGAGTGACAAGCGATATTGAAACGCTCACACTGTTTTTTTCATGGGGTGCATTGGTGTGGTTGCTAGACGGTTCTTTGATGGTGGTAGTTGCTTGTGTGATGCTTTCGTATGACTGGATCTTGGCGCTCGTCGCATTCAGCGTTTCGGCGCCATTATTCTTCGTTCTTCGTTCATTACAAAAGAGACTCGTCGGTGCATACGATCTCGCACGGCAAAATAATGCAGATCTACTTGGCGCGGTTAGCGAACTTGTCTCAGGCACAGAAACATTACGGGCCTACAACGCACATGGGCCGATGGTCGCACGAACGAAGAAGGCAGTAAAGGCGCGTTCAGATTCTCAGGTAAAAGCCGGAATCATTGGTGCCTACTTGTTTCCTTCTGGTGAAATATTCGCGGTATTTACAATTGTGGCGATTGTTGTTGTAGGCGTTTTGCGCGGCGTTGGTGGCGGATTATCTGCTGGGGCGATGGTCGGTTTTCTGTTTTTAACTTATAGATTTCTCGAACCGATTGCTGAATTCACAGAGGTTGTCGACCAAACTCAAACTGCCGTAGCAGGGTTGCGCAGAGTTCTCAGTGTGCTGGATACCCCGGTAGGCCCACCAGCAGCTATGAACCCGGTTGCGATACCTGACGGCCCGATAAGTATTGAATTTCGTGATTTGAGTTTCGCTTACAGTTCTCGACTCGATTCGCAAGACGACGATTTGCCAGTTCTTCGAAATATTTCATTGGTGATTCCTGCACAGCAACACATCGCACTAGTTGGATCTTCTGGTTCAGGCAAAACCACGCTCGCGAGATTGATTTCGCGCTTGGCTGATCCAACGATAGGAAGTGTTTTGTTATCCGGGGTAGATCTCCGCGATATTGATAACAACGACCTTCGTCAACGCTTAGTCGTGGTGCCGCAAGAGCCTTTTCTATTTGCCGAAACGATTGCATACAACTTATTGTTTGCCCGCCCCCATGCAACGCAAGAAGAATTAACTATGGCGATTGACCGACTAGAACTAACCGAATGGATGAAGTCATTGTCTATGGGTCTTGAAACACATGTAGGTCAACGCGGTTCATCGCTATCGGCAGGCGAACGCCAATTGATTGCACTTGCACGCGCATCACTCACGAACCCCGATGTTCTCATTTTAGATGAAGCCACGTCAGCAGTTGACGCACTTACTGAGGTTCAACTATCACGAGCACTACGCGCAATTTCAACCGGAAGGACTACGGTCTCGATAGCACACCGATTGTCTACAGCATCACGCGCCGACAGAATTTTGGTTCTCGAGAACGGCTTGATAGTAGAGGATGGTTCGCACGAGATTCTTATGAATCGCAACGGCAAGTATTCTGAATTATACGAGCAATGGCTTGCATCATCATCAAGTCAAACAAGATCGTGAGTTCAGATGACGCTTTGTAATCGATTCAGTCAGAGAATTATTTTTAGTTGTTCGATAGCGATTCTGTTTGCTCTGTTTACGGCATCGTGCTCACAAAGCGCAGACACGGATGCCGTTTGCGATTCGGCAGATCGATGGAACTCTGCCAGCACAGGATTCGCGGAAATCAGTTCAGACCTTGACACTACGAGTCCTGGTCGTTTACGCGAAGTTTTTAGCGAATTAGTTTCAACATTGAGCACAATGTCCGAATTCGCTCCTCCACGAATTTACGTCTCAATCGCAAAATTAGCTGAAACCTATGAATCGTTTGCGTCGGCGCTTGAGGCAATTGATTGGCAGGGTGGCATGATTGCCAAGGATGCGGCTGCTACTAGTGCGGCAGTGCGGTTATCAAGCAATGAGATCGAACTGGCGCAAGCCGATCTCGGTGAATTTATTGATACTGAGTGTCAGGTCGAGATTAAGAATGTGATCAACAAACTCCCGAGCGTTGGCACAACTCTCCCAGATCCATTGGTTCAGGACGAAAATCTAGAGCTACCTGATGTGAGTGCGGATAACGAACAAAGCGTTGCTGCTTCATTCGGCTTTCTTGTTGTTGAACGTTTTGGCGTGGCAATTACAAATGAGCAAGCGCTATGTATTGGCACAGCACTGATCAGCAAGAACATAATCAACAATTCTCAATTGGATGCAAACTATTGGAATATGGTGCAGCAAACTTTTGATGAATGTTTAGTCAGCATTAACGTTGCAGAATCTTTGCAAAAATAATTTGAGTTTCCGTTGCTAAAGTAATCGCATGGAACTTTTATTGCTTCGACACGCGCAGCCACTCTGGATAGATAATGGATTGTGCGTAGATAACCCACCGCTTACACAATTGGGCCAGCGACAGGCAGAGTTGCTCGGCAAACGTATGGCGCGCGAGCACCTAGACCATATATATGTATCGCCGTTGCTGAGAACGCGTCAGACAGCCTCGCCGATACTTAGAGAACTAAAACGAGATGAAGTTATTGAGCCGTGGCTAGAAGAAATTCGTAGCCCTATTTGGCACGGTTCGCCTGGCGAAAGAGCTTCAAAGGCCTATCAAGAAGAGCGCGCGCGTCCTGGCAGAGAGCGTTGGCACGGATTAGAAGGTGGTGAATCAGTCAAAGATTTTGTCGCTCGCATACATGCGGGCGCTGAGAAGTTTCTTGCCGACAGAGGTATTTACAGAATTGAACACGAGTTACCAATTTGGCATATCGACAACCATGGCGAACGAATAGCTTTCGTAGCCCACGCTGGCACGAATAGTGCAGTGATTTGTCATTTGTTGGGTCTTGCCCCGACACCTTGGGAGTGGGAGAGATTTGTTCTAGGCCATGCTTCGGTTACTCGACTAGAGGCGTTAAAAATCGGCGACGGCTATGTTTTTGCACTTTCACCACTTTCCGATCTTGAGCACATTCCTCGCGAAGACCGAACAAATTAAACGCTCTATGCAGAGCACAACAGTGAAAAGGTGGCGGAGGATCTCACCTCTCCGCCACCCGATAATCGAGCTTGCTATTACGGTTGTGGGAGCACATCCGTAACGTCACAAGCGTCGACAGCTTTAACAATTGGATACGGGCTAACTGGCGCTCCGCCCTTTGGATGAACTTCAAAGTGCAAGTGAGGCGAACCCGCATGACCAGTTGCACCCATGTATCCGATAATTTGACCGGCTTTGACGACTGAACCAACTGCGATTCCTGGTGCGAATGAATCAAGATGTGCGTAGAAAAAGTATGTGCCATCACTTGCAGTCAATCGAAGTGCGTTTCCACTTAACACGGCATCAGCTCCATACATTTTCGTTATCGTGCCGTCAACAACTGCATACAGAGCGAGACCTTTAACACCCATAATGTCAACACCTTCATGTTTGCGTCCACCAGGTCGAGACTGTTGCCAAGTATCAGCGAAACTGCAGCGACCTTGCGATGGGAAAACACTGATCTGCGGAATTCCAAGAGTAGCCATATCAGGAAGAACACCAAGTGCAATCGCAGTAGGAAGATCAATCGCCGAAGTTACTTTGAGACCACGACTAGTTTGAAATGAAGCAATTGCGATTGAAGTAGCGACGCCGAAAATTGCATCAACTCCACCTTTAACTTCGATCGAATTATCAATCAATTTCTGTTGCACCAAACGAACCGCATCACTTCTTTGACCACGTGTTGGAAGAGTGTCAATCGTCAACATCTCATTACTTGTAACTGTTGTACTAGCAACAACTGGTTGGGACGCAGCCTTGACTGCTCCAGTCGACACCACAGTTTTTTCTACGGCCGACTCTGAAATCAAGCCAAGTGCCGCAGCAGTGGCGGTGTCTAATATTTGTGTGATTGGCAAAGATTTTGCTGATTGAAATTTTGCGATCGCAATTTTGGTGGCTAGTCCAAAGACCCCATCAGCGCCGCCCTTAACCGGAACGCCGTTATTTGCAAGGGCCTGCTGAAGTGACCAAACCTCTTCGCTCTTTGTTCCCGCAACTGGCAAGGCTTTTGGGTCAAGTTGTTTCGGCGCAACTAGTCCGAGAAACTTTGCGGTTCGCTCATCAACTGTGCCAGTGGCTTTGAAACCGACGATGCGTTGAAAACTCTTGAGTGTGTTTCGAGTCGTGGCAGAAAATACGCCATCAGCGCCACCCTTAAGAGTGAATCCACGAGAAATTAGTGCCTCTTGCAGTTGAATTACTGACGCACCTGAGTCGCCTAGAACTGGCAACGATTCAGTCGCTGCATTGGCATTGGTAGTTGACATGGCAAGGCTGAGAATTGACCCAGCGACAACCGAGATGACGGATTTATAAACCCGGCTTTTAATTCGTAACATATGTGCTCCCTTGTGAGATCGGACCTCTTTTGAGATCCGATTAAGGGATCGGCACTAGGTAAACAAACTTGAGAGATTTCTCACTTAAAATGCGCATATCATCACTGAGAGTGAGATACGCATCTAGTATTTTATGGAATGGCTCAAAATAGCCTTGAAATTAGTTACTTAAAGTGTTGTTATGAACACAATTAGAGCGGTATTTGGACCAACTCACTTAGTTTTGGCACGATCTTCCAGAGTTTGAGCATTTCTTGGTAGCGCTCAAACTCGATCTGGTCTGGGCGAGAACCCGTCTTAACAGCTCTAATCATCAGGTTTCGCGGTGTGTGCTCGTCGCCAACGAATTCAATGATCTCAGTGCGGTAGCCCATCAAGCGCAGAATTTGTGCTCTAAGAGCATCTGTCAAAATATCTCCAATGCGTTCCTTGAGGATTCCGTGTTTGGTGATTGTTGACCATGGCTCAGGTACTTCTCGTATTTGTGTCTGAAGATCATGATGACAACATGGTGCGATCAGCAATAACTTTGAGTTGTTGTTGATCGCCCAAGCAATTGCGTCGTCGGTTGCCGTGTCACAAGCGTGCAGAGCAATGGTTATATCTGCAGGCGGAATATCAGTCTCGGAGATTTTCTCAGCGCGAAACTCGATTGAATCAGAAATTTCGAGCCGACTTGCGATCGCAATGTTACGAATTCGTGATTGCTCACGAGCATCAATCCCAATGACTTTGATTTTGTGATGCGTGCTGACCAAGTACTGATGCGCCGCAAATGTCAAATACGCATTGCCACATCCATGATCTACGATCGAAATTGGCTTGTCATCGTCGAGTGATATATGACCAGATTCGATCGCATTCTTTAGCGTCGGAGCAAGTATTCGAAGAAACTCGTCGACCTGAAGATACTTGTCTTGCTTTGTCGGCTTGATACGTCCTTGCGCATCAGAGATACCAACTTCGCGAAGAAACGAATCGCTAGGGTCAAGCAATCTTGACTTGTGCTTATCGTGATCTAGCGATTGCGACTTCTTTGACTGCTCAACAAAAACCTGGGCATCGCCTTTCTTTGTAAATCTGATTGTCATTGATTGCGAAACAGATTCGATCAAAATGTTGGCGAAACCCGAGTTCATTAATTTCTTGACTATCTCTGACCCAACATCAAGGTTTACTGTTTTAGAACTTGTTCCAGAGAGTTCAATCATCTGTAATTTAATCTCATCTTTAAGTTTGACCGGCCTGATTTCAATTTTTTCAGCGTCGGGCATCATATTTCTGCGTCGTCCCGAAAGAACCGCTCTGACGAACGTGTCTGAGTTATTAATCAGTGCAAAGGCCTCGGCAGTTGCTTCTTCAAATTCAATTGGCATCAAGTTCTCTGAGTCTTTTAAATAGTGGTTCGCTGGCGCTGATTACATCGCCAACCAGTTGATGTACGGCGAAAAGTATCAACTCCGCGGACCAAGTCGATTGTTGGCTTTGAACCTGCTTTGCTTTGACGTCGCTCGATTGTCAGGTTTCCGTATGCCGTGCCATTGCCTTCGTCTGCAAAAAATGCCATGACTAGTGGAACTTCAATAATCAATTCATTGGCCGAAAACTGCTCAACAAAACTTTGACGAATCTGCTCGGGAGTGTTCAACACATCAGCATTATTGACACTGATCACAGCGTCGTCAGTGAAATATCGCATTACCGAGTCAATCTCTGAACGACTTAACGCGTCGGCATACATTGTTATTAACTGACGCAAATCAAAGTCAGTGGCAAGAGAAGCAGGTCGGGGAGCATCGTCGTCACTTTGTTTAGCCGTGCCATTTAGTGATTTTGGTGACCTCCGTGAGTCTCTAATGTCGTCTGGCGATAAGCCGGTCTCGGCCGCCGCAAGTTGCCGCATCAGCCGAATAAATTCTTTGCGTTTGAGTACCCCTTCATGAGCGGCATATTGCACAGCCAACCCGTCAATTAAGCCTGAAATACGAGTGGCGGATTCGCGAGGGTGAACACAGTGGAACTCGCCTGATTCATTACCGGCTCGAAGAACCTTTTCGAATACAGCGATTGATTGCGCATCTAGCTCTTGACTAATCGGTTTCATTTTTGGGTTCCTTAAGGCTTCGCCCCAAGCATCAATCCACAACATCCACTCAACGTCGTCACTTCCTTCGGGCACGTAACTCTCAATCAGTCGCCACAACTTTGCTACTGCCGTGGGTGCCGATGCGCTGTCGCGTTGCATGTCAGCAAGGTCTTTATTTGCGTAGTGTTCAAAAGCCGCAGCCAGCAATTCTTCTTTAGATGCAAAGTGATAATGAATAAGGCTGTTTGAAACGCCGAGTCGCTTAGCGACATCAGCCACACGCGTACCGGCAAAACCTCGTTCAATGATTACGTCGCAGGTAGCCTCAAGAATCTCAATGCGACGTTGCTCAACTGTTTCTTTTTTCACTTCTTGCGCACGATACTTTGCTTGGGGCATGACCGAAACTCAGACGGACTTACAGACAGAAATTGACTTTTCATGCGTGAGTTAAGTATCACACCAAAAGGCTTTCTTCGAGTTGCGCAGACTGCATTTGCTTCACTCTATTTGATAATCATCACCGGCTCGTTAGTACGACTAACTGGCTCAGGGTTGGGCTGTGCGGATTGGCCACGTTGTAGTGAATCAAAGTTTGTTGATGTATCGAACTCGCACGCTGCAATTGAGCAGATCAATCGTTTGTTCACGGGCGTGGTTGCTGCAAGCGTGATTCTTACGGTTTTGCTATCAGTGAAATTGCGACCAAAGCGTCGCGATCTAGTCGCTATGTCTATCGGGCTCGTCGTCGGCGTTCTTGCCCAAGTTTTACTCGGGGGTCTAGTTGTGCTGACTGGGCTTAATCCGTTCTCAAATATTGCACACTTTTTGGTCAGTATCGTGCTGATGAGCATTGCCTACATGTTGCTTCAGCATGCAAGAATATTTCGAACGCAAGAAAATGTTTCGCCACGCCGTGAACCAGAGATTACCAATGCGAAAACTCTGCTGCTGGTGCGTATCATTCTGTTTTTGACCGGCGCGGCAGTTGTCTCTGGCACAATAGTTACCGGTTCTGGGCCCCACGCAGGCGACGAAAATGCAATACGAATCGGCTTGGCGATAAATACAGCCGCAAAGATTCACAGCATCACAGTGATCATCTGCCTAATTTCGGCATTGGTCCTGTTTTTAATGAGTCGAAGAGACCCGATCTCATGGCGCATATTGGCTCATCCATTAGAGCGGTTTCTTGCCATCGGCTTTTTGCAAGGCTTAATCGGTTACGTTCAATACTTTTCTGGGCTGCCAGTATTGCTAGTAGCGGTTCATGTTGCTCTATCTGTGGCCGTGTGGCTTGGGGCGCTTGATTTGTATTGGAACTCAAAACTTTCAAAAGATGCGTAAATTGTGCTTAGATTAGAGCCACGATGTTGAAGCAATCTGGTCCAAGGTTTCGTCACATCTGGCTCAAAGTTTTATTAGCTGTGATTTGCTCGACCGTTGCAGGTCTTGGTTTCGCATCAAGTTCGGTAAGCGCGGCAGAAGATGGCGAATTTTTTATTATCGCCAGCGTTCAGAACCAAGTTTTGGTCAACGATGTACCAGAGCGAACACCAGTTGCCGGTGCAACTATAAAAGTCACAACTACCGACGGCGTTTTGATTGGCGAAGGCATTACTGGTGCAGATGGACTCTGCAAAGTTGCTGTACCCTCACGAGATAACTACTTAATAGACATCGACACAACTTCACTGCCTAACGGACTCACACTCATCGATGCCGACAAAGCGCAAGTAAATGTCCCCAAAAATTTGTTTACGACAAATACGAAACGAGTTACATTTTTTACCGGAGACAGTGGCGTTGCGGGCTCAAGCCAATTGGAGCGCTATCTACAACGATTGACTGACGGTATTCGTCTCGGACTCATTATCGCAATGTGTTCGGTTGGACTCTCACTAGTTATCGGCACCACGGGTGTAACGAATTTCGCACACGGCGAGATGGTCACATTTGGTGCTCTCGTTGCATTTTTCTTCAACGTTCACCTGAATATTCCAATCCTAATTTCTGGGCCTTTTGTAATTTTGTTGGGCGGATGCTTCGGACTGCTCATCAACTGGGGTATTTTTGCCCGTTTAACAAAACGTGGTATCGGTTCTAATTCGCAATTGGTCGTATCGCTTGGCCTATCACTGATGTTGATCAACTTTTATCTTTTCGTTTTCGGTGGCCGAACAAAACAATTGACTAGTTTCTCAAAGCAAGTGAATCTTGAGATTGGTCCGATTGGTATTACCCCAAGAGATTTGACAACTGCAATTCTCGGGATAATTATTTTGCTATCAGTAGCATTTTCGTTGCAAAAATCGAGGCTGGGTAAAGCAATTCGTGCTGTTAGTGACAACGTGCAACTTGCATCAGCAACGGGTATTGATACACAAAAAGTGATTCGCATTGTTTGGTTTACCGGTGGCGCTTTGGCTGCAACTGGCGGTATTTTTCGTGGCTTAGATGAACAAGTCAGTTTTTCAATGGGCTCAGATTTGGTTTTCTTAATGTTTGCCGGCATCACACTCGGTGGACTCGGCTCTGCATATGGCGCACTCGTAGGTGGTTTTTTCATCGGTATTTTTGTTGAAATGGCTGCTCTGTTCATCCCAAGCGAGTTGAAGGTTGCTCCAGCCTTGTTTATTTTGATACTGGTACTAATCGTCCGCCCACAAGGCATTTTTGGTCGAAGTCAAAGGGTTGGCTGACGTGGATTTATTAAAGATCATTGAAAATACGATTCGGGCTTCAATCGGCGTTGACGCGATCTATTTTGCGATTGCAGCGTTAGGACTAAACATTCATTTTGGTTATACGGGCATGCTCAACTTTGGTCAGGCCGCATTTATGGCCTGCGGTTCATATGGCCTAGGTATGACGGCGCAATACTTTGGTGTTGGGCTGTGGTGGGGTATTCCACTTGGAATATTTTTTGTGATAGTACTTGCCTTAATTGTTGGTATCCCGACTTTGCGACTGCGAGCTGATTATCTAGCAATAGTCACAATTGCAACCGCAGAGATTGTGCGGCTATTTGTTCGCTCGGTAAAGTTCAGAAAAGTTTTTGGTGGCACCGAAGGTATCAGCAGTTTCAGTAGCCAATATCGCGAACTCAGTCCGTTTGAACCGGGAAGGAATTATGGATTTGGGCCTTTTACTTATACGGGATATTCGCTTTACACAATCCTTATCGGCTGGGTATTGGTCGGCATCTTCTCTCTATTCACCTGGCAGTTGATGCGCAGCCCGTGGGGCAGAGTTGTTAAAGGTATTCGCGAAGACGAAGATGCGGTTCGAAGTCTCGGAAAAAACGTCTACGCATACAAAATGCAGGCACTGGTAATCGGTGGCGTTATCGGAATGTTCGCGGGAATGGTTTTAGCACTCGATCGTGGATCTGTTCAACCAGATAACTACAGCCGAATGGTGACGTTTTATATTCTCACGGCACTCGTCTTGGGTGGTCTAGCAAAGGTCGCAGGGTCAGTCGTTGGCTCGATGTTGTTTTGGTTGTTATTTGTCTTCTCCGACAATGTCTTACGTGAGATGACTCGCAACGGGCCACTCCGTATAAACGGTGTAACTATAATTGAAAGCAATCAGGTTGGCGCTGTTAACTACATGTTCGTTGGTATCGGATTGATGCTATTGATTGTTTTCAGACCGCAAGGGCTTTTCGGCAACCGGCAAGAGATGGCACTCGATGGTCGCTGAACGAACATACAGCGAACTCGCAGCAACAGTTCGTGCGGCATTATCGACTATCGATTCAACCCCAGGTGTTTCTAAGCCTGATCCAATTTTGGTAGCAGACGGTGTTCGACGCCACTTCGGTGGAGTCGTTGCAGTAGATGTTTCGCACATTGAAGTGCAACGAGGTTCGATTACTGCGTTGATTGGCCCAAATGGCGCAGGCAAGACAACATTGTTCAATCTTCTTTCTGGTTTTGATAAACCCGATGTCGGTGAGTGGCGTTTTGATGGGCACAACATGTCGAGCGTCGCTGCTCATCAAACTGCCAGCATGGGAATGGTCCGCACATTTCAATTGACTAAAAGTTTGACAAAAATGTCAGTCATTGAAAATATGAAACTCGGCGCTATGCATCAAGTGGGCGAGAAGTGGTGGAACGGTCTCTTGCCATATTTATGGAGATCTCAAGAGGCCAAAATCGAAGAACGTGCTGATACTTTGTTGAAACGTTTCAAAATGGATCACATGCGCGGCGAATACGCCGGCACACTTTCTGGTGGTCAACGTAAATTGCTAGAAATGGCCCGAGCGCTAATGACTGAACCGCGTCTAGTCATGCTAGATGAACCGATGGCTGGTGTTAATCCTGCATTGAAGCAAAGCCTGAACGAACACATCAGGGGTTTGCGCGATGATGGCATGACTGTGTTGTTCGTTGAACACGACATGGATATGGTCAATGACGTTGCAGACTGGGTCATTGTGATGGCAGAAGGTGCAGTCATCGCTGAAGGTACGCCAAGTCAAATCTCAAATAATGAAAAAGTCGTTGAGGCGTATCTCGGCATGCACCAAGGCTCATCTCTGTTAGATGAGGTTCAATTATGAGTTCTGTTCTCGATGTAAAAGATCTAGTGGCCGGTTACATCCCTGAAGTAAATATCTTAAATGGTTGCAACATCACCGTAAATCAAGGTGAATTCGTTGGAGTCATCGGACCAAATGGTGCCGGCAAGTCGACTGTCCTTAAAGCGATTTTAGGTGAATGTTCGGTTCGCGGCGGAGAAATCAACTTAGGCGAATTAAACATTACAGGTTTCAAAGCACACGAATTAGTCGAGCGCGGCGTTGGCTATGTGCCGCAAAATCGAAACGTATTCCCAAGTCTTACAGTCACTGAAAACCTTGAGATGGGTTGTTTTCTGAAGCCGTCGGTTTTTAAGAGCCGATTTGAATATGTCTCGACACTTTTCCCTCGATTGCTCGAAAGAGCTTTGGTAAAAGCTGGTTCGCTTTCAGGCGGAGAGCGTCAGATGGTCGCAATGGGACGTGCATTGATGATGGAACCGAAATTATTGCTACTGGACGAACCATCTGCAGGATTATCACCGGTGCTACAAGACGAAGTGTTTATTCAATGCAAGAAGATCAACGCCGAAGGAATCGCGATTTTGATGGTCGAGCAGAATGCTCGCAGATGTTTGCAAGTCTCGAATCGTGCGTATGTTTTAGACCAAGGCAAGAATGCATACACGGGTACCGGCAAAGAACTTTTGACCGACCCGAACGTAATCAAGTTATATCTCGGCACTCTCGCCAAATCAACTGGCGGTTGATCAAAAATTTAGGCAAATGAAAAGGCCCCGGGCTTTCGCCCGGGAAATGAAAAGGCCCCGGGCTTTCGCCCGGGAAATGAAAAGGCCCCGGGCTTTCGCCCGGGGCCTAAACATTTAATCTTTGGAATTATTGATTACTTACCAGCGTCAAAGTTCTCGCCGAGTGCGTTACCAATGTTTCCGTCAACGCCATAGACCTTCTTCGCTGTTGGTCCAACGCCGTTCTCCACCATTGTGCGAAGAATACGTGAGCCCTCATCGAATGTAATCAAGACGATTGCGTCTGGGTTAGCAGCAACAACTTCTCCGACTTCGGCATCAAATGTAGTTGCCTTTGGATCGTAGATTTTCTTGCCCAATACTTTTACACCAGCTGCTGTAAGAACTTCTTCTACAACTGTTGCAAGTCCGGTGCCGTAAGCATCGTCAAGCGCCAAGATGTAAACAGACTGTGCTCCGTCAGCGACGATTACTTCTGCGAGTACTGCACCTTGGAGGTCATCTGGTGGTGCGTTACGGAAGAAGAGACCATTGTCGGCGTATGAGGTCAACTTTGGCGATGTGTTCGCTGGGCTGAACTGAATTACACCTGCTGCAGTGATCTTGTCGATAACTGTGAGCGATACACCAGATGATGCTGCACCAATAATGGCGTCTGCACCTTCTGCGAGCAATCGATCAACAGTCACGCTGGCTGTGTCAGTTGAAGTGTCGCCGGAATCTCCTGCGCTGTACTCAACTGGCTTGCCAAGAACGCCGCCGGCCTTGTTTAGGTAATCAATTGCGTACTCAACACCAGCGATCATTGGAGCGCCAAGGAATGCGAGGTTTCCAGTTTCTGGAAGAAGTCCACCGATTTTAAGAACTCCGTTACCCTTACGAGCAACTTCAGTCTTTGAAAGTGGCAATACTGCAGATTCTGGAGCATTTGCAAGTTGGTATGTAGTAAGTGTGTTATCAAGACGATTGTCTGCACCGAATTGAAGGATGCCGTACGAAGCCTCAAGTGGCTCGCCGTTACCGTTCAATGTGTTTGGACCAGAGAAACCGTCAAAGTCGACGTCGCCCTTCGCTTTGATTGTTGCAAGACAGTCTGCCCATGTTGCAGCTGTGCACTTAGTACCATCTTTTGAAACAGCAACGAGTTGGTCAGCGAGTGCGCTGCCATCTGTTCCTGCGGCTTCGGCTGCAAGTGCGATCAACAACACAGCGTCAAATGATTCTGCTGTGTAGTTGAAGTCAACAAGTGCTTCGTTGCCTTTGCCTGTCCAAAATGCATTAACTGCATCTTTGAACTCTTGAGTCAACTCAACAAGTGGTGTTGTACCTTTCATTCCAGCTAACTCACCACCTGAGGCAGCAGGTGCTGCTTCTTCGGCTGCTGCTGTTGTGTCTTCAGTTGCTTCATCGGAGCCGCCGCAAGCCGCAGCCAAAAGGCTGAGACCAACAACAAGCGCGCTGAAGCGTTTCGCTGTAGTTTTCTTCATTTATTTTTCTCCCCCTAGGAGTAGGACAGCGGGATGCTGGCCATTAGTTAGGAACTTCTAAGGGTATTGAGCCCTATGGCCTTTGGCAACTGACGAAAGATATAACAAATGAAACAAGACGAAATATCAGCTCTAATTCGCTGCGGCAGCCTTAGTCAGTCGGTCTCGAATCGCATCACCCAAGCCACCGCTGCTGGGCATTACAGCTAAAACCGTATGAATATTGCGGTCGTCGGCTTGACGCAATCGTGCATAAAGCTGCTTCGCATACATTTCTAAATCATCATAAAAATCAACAATTTCAACCGCAAGACCTTGCGCAGAAATCTCATCAAAACGGCGCATTGCCTTTTGTGAACTATCTACGAGTTCAACTCGGCAGTTTGGCGCATAGTGCTTTTCGAGCATTCCTGAAGCTCGAGAGATGCCATCAGATTGAGCGATCTCTATCTTGCCGATCACTTCAAGTTCAGATTTCGAAATCCCACCCGAGCGCAATATCTGGGGTTGAGTTGATGTGCAATCAATAATTGTCGACTCAACACCGATCTCACAATTGCCTCCATCGAGCACAAGTGAAACTTCATCTCTAAGATCATCAATTACATGTTTGGCGCTGGTCGGGCTCACTTTGCCAAATCGATTCGCTGAAGGAGCGACCAATCCATCATTGAGACTGTTTAACAACGACAACGCAACTTTATGATTCGGAATACGAATCGCAACCGTTTCACGACTACCAGTTATCTCATCACAAACATCTGTAGTTCGCATCAGTATTACTGTTAGCGGCCCTGGCCAGAAATGTTTGCAAATATTTCTCGCATATTGCGGAATATCCTTCGCCCATTTTTCAAGTTGCTGATAATCCGCAATGTGCAGAATCAGTGGATGATTCGTCGGTCTTGCTTTCACCTGAAATATTTTTGAGATTGCCTTCGGACGTGAAGCCAATGCGGCAAGTCCATAGACAGTTTCGGTAGGCAACCCAATCAGCAGGTCGTTGCGCAGATTTGCGACCGCTAAATCGATCGACGTAGAGAGATTTCCATCAAAGATTTGACTGGCGCGATTCTGCATCAGTTCAATCTTTGAAAAATTCAAGCATCGCGTCAATGAATGTGAAATTATCTGTAGACGCAAAGTGATCGCAATTCTTTAGAAGTTTAAATTTGGCGTTTTTGAAGGACTGCACTAATTCATCGGCAGGCAGAACAAAATCGCGATCTCCAACGAGTACTAATACATCAGCAGTTATCGCTGCAGCATTTTCTTTTGTGAACACAGCACCGCGCGGTCGTTGTAAAACAGCCGTCAACGCCAATGGATCGTTTTCGCTCTGGCGCGCATAATTACCAAATTGACGGGCGAGAGTGTTCTCAACATCTGCAGTGCCATCAATCCCAGAGATAATCAACTCAGATTCTTTTGGATCGTGCGGCTGAAATATCTTGTCGCCAATACCAAGGAGGATCAATTTGCGAAACATATTTGGATTAATAGTTGCCGCATGCAATAAAGCCATCGCACCTAAAGAAAAACCTACGGCATCGATTTTTGAATCGTTTGCACTTTGGCGAATCGGCAGTGAAAGATCAGAATAGGCAGCTGAGTCGTGCGGCTTTTCAGCCTTTCCATGACCTAGAAGATCAACACCGATAACTTTGCGCCCAGTTTCTTGCAACAGAGTCTCAACACCAGACATTTGCCAGGTTCGCGCGAACGAGCCAGCCCAGCCATGAACCATAAGCACTGGGGGTAGCGCAGTAGTTATGAAGCCAGTACTAACATCCATACGAGTAGCCTAAGGAGGCTTGAAAATGAGCCCAACACGAGGGGACAACCGATGCGTTTTTTAAACCAGACGCCTGATTTTGATTTGACCTATAGCGATGTGTTTATGGTGCCAAGCCTCTCAGCAGTTAGTTCAAGACTCAAGGTCGATCTAACTACGCCTGACAAAATCGGTACCAAAATACCACTAGTTGTCTCGAACATGACCGCAATTGCAGGGCGACGAATGGCAGAGACGGTCGCTCGTCGAGGTGGAATAGTTGTGCTTCCACAGGATATTCCACTCGACATTGTCGAGAATGTCGTCAAGTTCGTCAAATCAAGACACAGAGTTATTGATACTCCGATCACGATGCAACAAGACGGCACGGTTGGCGAGGCTTTGAGCTTGATTTACAAACGCAGTCACGGGGCTGTAATCGTTGTTGACGACGATCAGCGACCCTATGGAATCTTCACCGAACACGACGCAGTTGGCTTCGATCGTTTTGCGCAGATTCGAAATGTTATGAGTCGAGAGATATTTACTCTTGACGAATCTCTAACACCTCAACAAATGTTTGAACGCCTAACTGAAGCGCGTTTATCGGTCGCACCAGTAGTCGATAAAAACGGCAAGTTACTCGGTGTGATTACCAGAAATGGCGCTCTGCGCAGCACAATCTATGACCCAGCTGTAGACAAGAACGGGTGTCTGATGATTGCAGCAGCAGTCGGCGTCAATGCCGACCCATCAACACGAGCAAAGAATCTCGCCGCAATGGGAGTCGACGTAATCGTTGTTGATACTGCTCACGGACACCAGGTTCGAATGCTCAATGTGATTGAAGAAGTGCGACAAGTAGTTACAAATATTCCACTCGTTGCCGGAAACGTGGTTACTTCCGAGGGCACCCGAGACATCATTAACGCCGGCGCAGACATCGTCAAAGTCGGCGTGGGGCCTGGAGCGATGTGTACAACTCGAATGATGACAGGCGTTGGTCGTCCACAATTTTCGGCGGTACTTGAGTGTTCACAAGCTGCGTCTGATTTAGGTAAAACTATTTGGGCAGATGGTGGAGTGCGATATCCGCGCGACGTCGCACTTGGTCTGGCCGCTGGTGCAGCCAACGTAATGTTTGGTTCGCTGCTTGCAGGTACTTACGAATCTGCAGCCGACACACTGCGCGACACAAACGGTCGTCTCTACAAAGAGAGTTTTGGAATGGCTTCAAACCGTGCAGTTCGAAATCGAACACGCAGTGAGGGCGCATTTGAGCGAGCTCGAAAAGAACTATTCGAAGAGGGGATTAGTTCTTCGCGAATGTACTTAGATCCGCAGCGACCAAGTGTTGAAGACATCATCGATCAGATCATCTCCGGTGTTAGATCAAGTTGCACCTATGCAGGTGCAGCAAACGTGTCAGAGTTTCAAGAGCGTGCTGTGATCGGAGTTCAAAGTGCGTCAGGTTACGACGAAGGTCGTGCCCAAGACACCAGTTGGTGAAGTTGAAAATCTGATGATTGTTATTGCTATTGATGGCCCCGCTGGTGCAGGCAAGTCGACGATCGCCAAGGCCTTGGCGGCAAAGTTACGAGTGAGATATCTCGATACTGGCGCGATGTATCGAGCAGTTACCTTCGCAGCAATGAATTCAGATATTGATCTAAACAACCAAGATCATGTTGCTGAATTAACGCGAAATTCGACAATGTTGCTTACAGACGAGAGAGTCGAGATAAATGGGCTTGATGCAACAACTGCTATTCGTAGTTCTGAAGTCACTGCGGCGGTTAGCGCTGTGGCTGCTAACAGCGAAGTGCGCACTGAACTAAGAGAACGTCAGAGGCAGTGGATTACCGATCACAACGGCGGGGTAGTTGAAGGACGAGATATTGGTTCGGTTGTGTTTCCGGACGCGACATTGAAAGTTTATTTAACTGCGTCGCCGACCGTGCGTGCAAAACGTCGCGTCGCCCAATCGGGCGGAAATGTCGAAGAAATTGCTGCCGCTATTGCGTCGCGAGATTTGCAGGACAGTTCTCGTAGTGACAGTCCGTTAACGCAAACCGATGACGCAATCACAATCGACACGAGCGACCGATCAATCGATGAAGTTGTTGCGCAACTAGTTGAATTGACGATTCAGAGATCATGACTAAAGTCGATACGAATCTCGCTGGCCAAGGTCGTATCGGAAAATTGCTTTATGCAGTTATACGTGGCATTTTGGTTGCGTTATGCCGAGCGTATTTGCGACTAAGTATCAAGGGTCGAGAAAATATTCCTAAAACTGGCGCATTTATTTTGGCGCCAATCCATCGATCAAATATCGACACGCCAATCTCATGCGCAACGACAACTCGTCGCTTGCGATATATGGGCAAAGACAGTTTGTGGAAGAACAAAACTATTGGCTCGGTGCTTTCTGCTTTAGGTGGGTTTCCTGTCAGTCGCGGTACGGCTGATCTTGAGGCGCTAAAGCGTTGTCTCGCAGTACTCGCATTAGGCGAACCGATTGTGATGTTTCCAGAGGGCACACGTCAATCCGGCGATTTGATACAACCGCTATTTGATGGCGCCGCTTATTTAGCAATAAAGGCAAATGTGCCGATTGTGCCTGTCGGGATTGGCGGCACACAGGGTGTTATGCCCAAAGGTAAGAAGATGATTTACCCGAAGAAGTGCACGATGATTATCGGTGCGCCGATTTATCCACCTCTCGCGACGACGGGTCGTACCCCACGCACAGCAACAACTGAGTTGACAGCAAATTTGAAATCTGCATTACAAGAATTGTTTGACGCCGCGCAATCTGCTGCTCATTAGCTATCTAGAGAGTCAAGTAGCTTGTCAAAGCTTTTTGCATCGAAACTAAATCATCAACGCCACACACTTCGCGCACTGAATGCATCGAAAGTTGTGGTATCCCCACATCAACAGTGTCAATGCCAAGTCGTGTTGCCGTGATTGGTCCGATCGTTGTACCGCAAGGCATGTTATTTTTCGAGACAAACATTTGATGTTTGACATTCGCTGACTCGCAGGCTCCGACAAACATCGCTGCTGAAGTTGACGATGTGGCATATCGCTGGTTTGAGTTCAACTTCAATGCGGGGCCTTGGTTAACAATTGGTGCGTGTGCATGATCGTGCCGCTCTGGATAGTTGTGATGCACCGCATGTGAATTATCAGCTGAAACACAAGACGACTGAGATAATGCTTGTAAGTAGTCAATTCGCGATAGACCATCCGCACTAGCGACTCTTTCAAGTGTGTGTTCGAGAAGCGGGCCAGCCGCGCCGACTGCACTTGCCGAGCCGATCTCTTCATGATCAAATAGCGCAACGACACACGCATGTTTTGGGTTAGTTGAGCCAATTAGCGCCGAAATTGCCGCCCAACACGATGCCTGATTATCCAGTCGGCCACTTGCTAATAGAGACTGATCAACTCCGAGAAGCTGAGCAGGTACCGAATCGAAAAGCTGTGCGTCAACTGAAATTATCTGATCCGGTTTGATATCAAGCTGCGATGATACCCATTGCAAAAAATCAAGAGACTTTTCGCCGGTCGCCCAGGCGGCGCTCAGGTGCAGTTGTTTGTCGAGGATAAGACCTCGCTCGTTCAATTCGCGATCAAGGTGTATTGCTAATTGAGAGATACGGGCAATTGGTGTTGCACTACAAAATAACTTGACCGAACCATCTCTCAATACCGCATGTCCTGCTATGCCAAGGTCGCGGTCAAGCCAACTATTGAGCAGTGGGCTACCGTAAATCTCAACTTGCAATGTCTGCCAACCGAATCTCGATTCATTTGGATGCGGCTTAATCTTTAAACACGGAGAGTCAGTGTGAGCACCGATAATTCGAAATTTCCGTAACTTTTCTGAACCCTGCCTCCATGCAACTATCGACCCTGAACGTTTAATAAAGCCACTCGGCAATAATATTTCTGTTGAATTCGTGTCCGAGCAATCAGTGAAGCCGGCTGCAGAAAGTTGCTTCGCAACAAATTCGACTAAGTGTCGTGGCGTAGGCGATGCATCAAGTTGATCGCGAACTTGCGAAATCAAGTTGGACGTCACGGTTGAATTTTCGAAAGCGAAATCTCTTGTCCAAAAAATGTACAAGAAGTGTCTTGAATGCTCGACTCACGAACTTCAAACTTTGCAGCACAAATTGATAAAGCATCTCGTTGCGTAAACGATAGAACGGCGATTCCAGCGAACAACGCCAGCATAAGAATTTTTGTAACCAAAGACTTAACAAACTTGAGTACGAAAAGCCAGCCGAGCACGCTTCCGCCCATTGAGCCAAGTCCGATATTTTTGGCAGTTTCAGCATTCAGTGAAAATAGATCCATGTGATCTAGTGTGGCATGACTATGAGCGATCAACCAGTACACCTTTCAGCAAGCGGACCACCAGAGACGATTATCCCGAATATCGCGCCTGAGCTTCGGCTCAGATTAGATAACGCGTTGGCAACACCAGTTGATGGCCGTCGGCGAGCAGTATGCGATGTTGTTGCCGATAATCCGACATTTCTCGAGGGTTGGGCAACAATCGGTGATCTCAGCGAACCCGGCATTGACGCATACATGGCTTATCGCGTCGGATACCACCGCGGTCTAGACACACTGCGCGCAAATTCGTGGCGCGGCTCTGGGTATGTGCGATGGGCGAGAGAATCTAACCGTGGATTTTTGAGATGTCTTGGCGGATTGGCGAAACAGTCGCGGTTAATTGGTGAAATCAGTGAGGCAGTTCGGTGCGAACAGTTTCTCTTGCAATTAGATCCGAGTGGCGAAGCCAGCAAATAGTTGAAGAGTAATTGTGCAAGAAGACTTCGTAGCAGGTGCAATTTTCGCCGGCGGTGAGAGTTCTCGTTTTGGATCACCCAAAATCAATGCGATGGTAGATAGCGAAGAATTTGGTTTTCGAATTGCGCGCTCAATGCGTCAATCAGGAGTTGACCAGATCTTGCTAGTAGGTGGCTCTGAAGTTGATGCAGTGAGATGGAATTTAACGTTTGTTGCTGATGAATTTTTTGGCGCCGGTCCGCTTGGGGCTTTATTGGCCGCGATGCATATTTCTGATGCACCGATTTTGTTGACCATGCCATGCGATGTGCCGTGGATTGATATTGAGTCGTGCAAACAGCTCTCAACGATAGATGAAAACGTTGATGCACAAGTTGCGATTACAGATTCGCCACAGTGGTTAAGTAGCGCATGGCGAAGAAGCTCGATACAACATCTAGAACAACAGTTTGCGAGCGGTGAGCGCGCAATACATCGTGCCGTAATCGGGTTGAAAGTGAATTATTTGTCGCTATCTCATAGAGCGTTGCGAAATGTCAACACGGTAGAAGATTTGATTTAAGACGGCTTTCGGCAATTGAGCTTCTCTGCGCAAATTTCAACTAACCTTCAACAATGGCGATTAATGAGATTCCGGTTAACGAGCTCACGACTTTGGTTGAAAACGGCTCATTAGTCGTAGACGTTCGAGAGCCAGACGAGTACGAATCAGGGCACATTCCAGGTGCGATTTTGGTACCTCTTTCAACAGTGCTCAGTAATACGAGCGAATTTGAGTCTGATGAAACTGTTTATGTTGTTTGTCGCAGCGGAGGTCGCAGTATGCAGGCCTGCGAAATGCTTCACGAAGTCGGAGTTTCAAATGTAGTGAATGTTGCCGGTGGCACCATGGGGTGGATCAGTCTCGGCAACGAAATCGTCACCGGAGAACATCCGAGTTGACACACCGCTGGATAGAAGATGAATCTGCTTTAGACGAAGTTATCGATGAGATTTTGTTGCAGCCTCGATATGCAATTGACACGGAGTTTCATCGCGAAAAGACTTACTATCCAAAACTCGCGCTAGTTCAATTGAAGTGGGGTGAAAAGACCGCGCTTGTTGATCCGCTTGCTGTTGATCCACGAGGTTTAGCAAGGTTGTTTGAGAGCGAGATTCTCGCAGTGTTTCACGCTGCTCAACAAGACCTTGAAGTCTTGCGCCATGCATCACTCGCTGCACCTAAGAATATCTTTGATACCCAAATCGCTGCAGGATTTCTTGGCTATTCAACCCCATCGCTCTCGACTCTCGTTCAAGCAATCAAGAAAGTCGCGCTCTCGAAAGGTGACCGCTTGACCGATTGGTTGCGACGACCTTTAACTACAGCCCAATGTGTTTACGCCGCAGACGATGTCGCACATCTTTTAGACCTACACGACGAACTCTCTTCGCAACTAAACGAACTGGGTCGATCTGTCTGGGTCGCCGATGCTTGCAATGACCTTGTGGCGCGACCAAGTGGGCCTATTGATTCACGTTTGGCGTGGCTCAAACTTAAAGAGGCAAGATCTCTTAAGGGTTCGTCGCGTGGGGTAGCGCAAGCAGTCGGTCAGTGGCGAGAAGAGCGTGCGATGAGAAGTGATCATCCGCCAAGAAGAATCATGTCCGACATGGCCTTACTTGGGATTGCGCAGCGCGTGCCAAAGAACGTCGAAGAACTTGCCTCGACCCGCGGAGTAGATGATCGACATTTGTCTTCTGAATTTTGTAAAGAAATTATGACTGCGATTCGCGAAGGTGCGCAACACACGATTGAGTTGCCGAGTCACGAATCAGACGATGTTGAGAAATGGGCGAGACCTGCGTTAACGCTGATCACCGCATGGATAGGCGAACTTGCTCGTAAAAACAAAATCGATGCGACTCTTTTGGCGACACGAAGCGATATCAGCGCATTTTTGCGCAAGTCACCCGAAGCTCGCTTGATGCAAGGCTGGAGAGCAGCCGTTGTCGGCGAAGACCTAAACAGAATTCTCTCGGGCACCGTAGGTTTAAGCGTTGATCGTGACGGACATCTCAAACTGATTGAGGCAGATAACGCTTAATGCCACCTTTTGAGGGGGATTTCTTGCTAGTCTCTATCCCAATGTCTAACCACTAGGCGGTGACCAAAACCGGTAGCCGCCCCAGAGAAAATTTGGAGCCCTATCGTGAAAAAGGGACGTCATCGTCGATTTGAAGAAGCTCGTCGTCTGAAGCAAACAGGCCCGACTGCACAAGATCTTGGTGTTTCGCGTGAAAGCAAGTCGAAGACTCAAGAAGACGAATATGCAGCCATTGCAGAACGCTATGGCGTGAGATTCGATGAAGACGGTGAAGAACTCTCCGATGAGCTCACCGATGAAGATAATTCATAACTAGCTGAAACTGAGAAACCCCCATTAATAACATCCGAAATATAGCTTTAGTAGCGCACGTTGACCATGGCAAAACAACCCTGTTAGACGCCCTTTTAAAATCGGGCGGAACCTTCGCCGCTCACCAAGCAGTAGTAGACCGCGTAATGGACTCAAACGATCAAGAGCGCGAGCGTGGAATCACAATTTTGGCAAAAGCCGCCGAAATCGAATGGCGTGGCACAAAAATCAACCTCGTGGATACACCAGGTCACGCTGACTTTGGTGGAGAAGTAGAACGAGCACTCGCACTAGTTGACGGCATTTTGCTATTAGTCGATGCTGCTGAAGGTCCGTTGCCACAAACTCGCTACGTACTCTCAAAGGCCTTAGCTCGCGATTTGCCGGTTGTTGTTGTTTTGAACAAAGTTGACCGTTCTGATGCTCGTCCAGAAGAAGTACTTCTTGAAGTTGAACAACTTTTCTTAGATCTTGCGCACCATGATCATCACTTGAGCTTTCCGGTGATCTCAGCGGTTGCTAGAGATGGACGATCAATGAAAGGCATCGGAATGCCGGCTGAGAACGCCGACCTCGTGCCATTGCTAGATGCAATTCTTGACACGATCCCAGAACCTAAAGATGATCCATCAGCGCCCTTGCAAGCAATGGTCGCCAACTTGGATGCTTCTGACTATCTCGGGCGACTAGCCATTGGTCGTGTGCATGCCGGTGTATTGCGTAAAGGTGAGACAATCACTGTTTGGCAACACCCAAATGCGACTAACCCAGCGCCGTTCATCAAACGACGAATCTCAACTCTGTTTGCATTTCGCGGTATTAGCCGTGAAGAAGTCAGCGAAGTATCTGCTGGTGACTTGTTTATTTTGGCAGGTATCGACGAGGTTGAAGTAGGCGACACTATTGCTGCACTTGAGAACGCCGGGCCACTGCCACGACTTGAAGTGGACGAACCTGTTTTGCGAATGAGCTTTGGTGTAAACACTTCACCATACGCAGGACGCGAAGGAACATATTTAACAAGTCGTCATTTGAGTGAGCGATTGTTCAAAGAAGTTCTCGGTAACGTTTCAATTAAAGTCAACACCACTGACACGCCAGACGTGATCTCAGTTGCAGGACGAGGAGAATTACAACTCGCGGTACTGATCGAAAACATGCGTCGCGAAGGATACGAACTTCAGGTAAGTCGACCAGAAGTAATCACCAAAGAGATTGATGGCAAAAAACACGAGCCACTAGAAGCCGGCACGATCGACGTTCCAGACGAATACGTTGGTGCTGTCACTCAAGCACTCGCTCCTCGTAAGGGTCGTGTGACGAATCTCGAGCCAGGTGACAGTGGACGAACCATCGTCAGTTTTCAGGCTCCATCGCGCGGTCTAATTGGTTTTAGATCAATGTTGCTCACGGTTACCCGTGGCACGGCATTACTTCACCAAAGCTTGGATGGCTACATGCCATGGGCTGGCGATTTACCACACCGTTTAGGCGGGGCAATGGTTGCCGACCGCAAGGGTTCAACAACTGCCTATGCCCTCGACAACTTACAGCTTCGCGGCACGTTGTTTGTGGCGCCAGGTGTTGAGGTTTACGAAGGAATGGTTGTGGGCGAGAACTCACGAGACGACGAAATGGTTGTCAACGCTGTTCGTGCCAAAGAAATGACGAACATTCGAACACACAGCCATGACGACGGGCCAAAATTAGCAACGCCGATTACCCACACGCTTGAGTCTGGTATTCAGTGGATAGCTGATGATGAACTTGTTGAAGTAACGCCGACGAATATTCGCATTCGAAAGCGCTATCTGTCTATTGAAGACCGACGCAAGTCTGGCAAAAACAATAAATAATTAGTTTAATTTAGTTTTAGTTTTAGGTTTAGTTTTAGTTTTACGTCGTACTTGCGGGTGCGGCAAAAATGTAGTTTGTGGTTTCTGCAGTTGCTTTACGATGATGTCGTAAATCTCGTCGCCACATAGCTCAATCAACTCATCTTTCAAATACTTGTAAACAGGTCGTGAGCCTACGAATGCTGCTGAATCGTCGGTACACCACCACTCAAAGTCAAAACCGCCGCCGCCCCAATCGCGTCGCTTCCATTCGCGAACAATTGATAAAACATGATCTTCGTCTTCATCATGTTGCTCAAGACGTAACGGAACCTGCCAACAAACATCTGGCTTCCAATCCATTGGGCGTTCGCCTTCTTCGGTGGCCGCAACATGAAATGCGCAACCCATACCGCCTTCAAAGTCTGGGCGATTATGAAAGATGCACGCACCTTTGTACAAAGTCGTGATGTCTGAGCCATCTTTTTCTTTGCCGAGCCATTTGCCCTGCTGCCCACGATCGTAGTTTTGCCAGTGCTCTGGCTTTAGACGCTTGACACTTTTCTTTACTGAAGCAAGATCTTCTTTGTCAATAAAGTGCGCACCATAGCTGCAACATCCTTGATGCAACGTTGGGTCTGCATCGTCAAGAATACCTTGGCAACCATTGCCATAGATACAAGTCCAGTTTGATCGAAGAAATGTTGCATCAATCATCCAAGTTTGTTCTGTGTCAGGGTCGGCGAAACTTATCCATTCGTGCAATTCTTCAGGCTTTGACATGTTGATGCAGGCTAATGGCATACTTGTTGCATCATGCAAATTTCAGAACAAAACAATGACGAGATTATTCAACAGCTCAAAAATATTTCAGAGACACTTGGCGATCGAGCCCTCACTGCATTGAAAGAGGCTCATGCATCAGGTGAGACAAAAAGACCTGATAGCGAGCGCAAGCTAACCCAAGCGCGTCGAGCAATAGAAAAGGCGATCAGTCATCTCATCACTGATTAACTAGTAAATAACAAGGTGATTACCAGCAGACACGCCCAGCTTTCGGTTTATTGCTGGTAGCTATTACTGGTTCAGTTGATCTATCAACTTCCTTAAGCCACCAAAGTCGCGCCTGGTAAATTCAAATGCGATTCTGAACAAATTGAGATTGTCATTATCTGCAATCTCTGCAGCAGTCGGAGTTATTTTCGTGATGGCGCCAGCTTTGATGAGATAGGCAAATTGTTGGCTTAACTCCACCAGCCGAGCATCCGTGACATCTTCTCGAAGTCTGATCACGGTCAAGTTTCCGACTATTCGTATTGAGTGATAGTTGCGGTAGAAATTCTTGATTGTGTCGACGGCATTTTCCACACCTGAAGCAACTTGATATAGCGCCAAATCTGACTCTGAGACAAGTTTTCGTGGGAGTAATGACTTCTTTACGAACAGATCAACATCTTCCCAAAATGGATCACCTGGCAGGTCTAGCAACACAATCGGCGCTGGATTACTTTTGCCAGTTTGCAACAATGTCAATAACTCGAACATCTCATCGAGTGTGCCAAAACCACCCGGCATGCAGATAAACGCATCAGACTCTTTAACCAGCATTAGTTTGCGCGTGAAGAAATAACGCATTGATACATATTTCTCATCGCCAGCAATAATCGGATTAGCCGAAGTTTCAAAGGGCAAACGAATACTGACACCGATTGACATTTCACGGCCGGCACCAGACATGCCTGCCTCCATGATTCCTGGTCCGGCGCCGGTTACGACCATCCACCCATTATCAGATAAAGACTTCGCGACCTCTTGAGTTAATTTGTATAGGGGATCGTCTTTGGTTGTTCGTGCCGAACCAAAAATGGTTACCTTCTTACGATTCGTATACGGCGCAAACATCACAAATGCATCCCGCATTTCGGTTAGCGCCGCAGTGGCGATCTTTAGATTCAAAGTGTTGGGCTTATCGTTGGCCAGATTCAACGAAGTTGTGATCAGTTCAACAAAAAGTTTTTTATCTAGTTTGGATATTGTTCGCTGCGAAACTGCGCTCGTTACAAGTTCATCGACCAGCAACTTCAACTTAGAATCTTCAATCGAATTATCTTGACTCATTGATTCAATTCTGATGCCTTTGCAGTTAATACCGATATCAATTCATCAAAACTATTTTGAAACGACTTCACACCTTCTCGCTCAAGACGGGCGGCAACATCAGCAACATCCACACCGAAATCTTTGAGTTGTAACCATTGTGAATTGGCCTGGTCAATGTCTTTAGTGATCGTCAAAGCGAGATTGCCATGATTTGAGAACGCCTCTACAGTTACATCAGGCAAAGTGTTGACAGTGTTGGGCCCGATTAGCGCATCGACATAAAGCGTGTCTGGGTACTTGGCATTTTTTGTAGATGTTGAAGCCCAAAGTGGACGCTGCACATGTGCTCCGTGCTTGAGCAATTCGCTCCAGCGTTTACCCGAGAATGTCTTCTCAAACATTTGATAGGCGAGTTTTGCTTGATTCACTGCAGCGGTTCCGCATAGGGCAATTGCTGCGTCGCTGCCATTGCTTTCAAGCAATCGATCTATTTCGGTATCAACGCGCGAAATAAAGAAACTGGCAACACTCGCAACAGCGGATACTTTTTGTGGCGCATTCGCTGCGAGTAACTCAAGACCCTGAATATATGCATCCATAACTTGCTGATATCGCTCGAGACTAAAAATTAGGGTCACGTTGACATTGCGTCCCTCGCTGATCATCGCGCGAATTGCAGGGATGCCTTCTTGCGTAGCCGGGATCTTGATCATCACATTGTCACGATTGACACGCTCGTCAAGTTGACGTGCTGCAATCAATGTTTGATCACCTTGGTGAGCCAAATTCGGATCAACTTCAACACTGACAAAACCGTCAAGACCACCCGATGACTCGTAAAGAGGCGCAAAAACATCTAATGCACCTTGAATATCTTGCAACACGAGTGCCCAATAACTTTCGAGCGTGCTCGTATTCGAAGAGATCAATGCCTTGAACTGCTCGGTGTACTCATCAGAACCTTGAATTGCTTTTTGAAAAATAGTTGGGTTCGAAGTGAGCCCTCGGATGCCGCTGGCACGCACACGATTAAGTTCTCCACTTGTGATGTAACTTCGCTTCAAATTGTCTAACCACGGACTTTGTCCGTATTCGGTGAATAAACGACTTAGTCGGTCGCTCATTGAGTCTTGAAGTCGTTGATCAGTGAGTTAGATGCTTGCACCACTGCTTCTAGGCTGATGCCAAGTTTTTCAAGCGCAATTGCACCAGGCGCACTCGTCCCAAAGCGATTGATGCCAACTGTCTGATCTGCGTATCGCTCCCAGCCCATTGTCACGCCAGCTTCAACCGACAACACGGGAACATTTTTTGGAAATATTTCTTGTTGTTGATCTTTAGTCAGCCGCTCGAATCGATCCCAACTTGGCATTGATACGACGCGACATTTTTCGCCAGTCTTAGAAAGTTCTGTTGCGGCAGTAACGCATAAGCCGACTTCACTGCCTGTACCTACCAGAATGATTGTCGGTTTGCCGTCGCAGTCGCGCACCACACCAGCACCATTAGCGACAGCAGAACCATCAGTCACGCTCAGCACCGTTTGTCGCGACAAAATCAGCGCCGTAGGGCCGTTGTGGTCAACAGCTGCGCACCAAGCCGCGACTGTCTCATTTGGATCGGCAGGGCGAATCACCTGTAACCCAGGGATGGCACGTAACGAGGCGAGTTGTTCAACAGGCTGATGTGTTGGACCATCTTCACCAACGCCTACAGAATCGTGCGAGAAGATAAATACACACCGGGCACCCGAAATAGCCGCGAGACGAATCGCTGGACGCATGTAGTCAGCGAAAACAAAAAATGTGCCAGCAATCGGTAGGACGCCACCATGCAATGCCATACCTACGATGGCTGCACCCATTGCATGCTCGCGAATACCGAAATAGATTTGCCGACCATCGGGCGCTTTTGCACTTTGCGCGGTCTGCTTAGAAAGTTTGGTACCTGTGTTGCCGGTTAAGTCTGCAGAGCCAGAGATTAGGCCGGGTAGTGCTGGTAACGAAGCGTCAAGAATTTTCTGAATAATCTGCCTCGTCGCAAAACTGGCAGTCTCGTCATAACACGGCAACAGTGAACTAAACGAACTCGAGTTAGGTGTGCTCCACGCAGCATCCCATAAATAACTTTCGTTTAGTGAGGCGATGTCTTTGTTGTAACTAGAAACAAGCTCATCGCCACGAGTCATTGCATTTTTGCGAATTGCCTCAACCAGATCAGTCGGCGCCCAGAACGGTTCATCGGGGATTCCCATTACTTTTTTCGTCGCCGCAACATGACCAGCATTGAACGGGTTTCCGTGTGCTTCATGATTGTCAGTGAAGTCAGGAGATGGCGTGCCGATGTGTGATTTCAAAATGCACAAGGTTGGTGCACCGATATTTGCACGTGCTGTAATCAAGGCATCTTCGAGTGCATCCATGTCGTCTGCAATCTCTCCGAGTTGCATCACGTTCCATCCGTAACTTGAGAACCGCTTCGCGACATCGTCAGAGCACGACAGTGAAGTTGAACCATCAATCGTGATTCCGTTGTCGTCAAAGATACAAATCAAACGATCAAGTTTTAGATGACCTGCAAGAGATGCCGCCTCGTGACTGATGCCTTCCATGAAGCACCCATCACCCGCCAAGACATAAGTGTGGTGATCACAGGCAACGGCACCAAATCGTGCCCTTAGATGTCGTTCAGCAATTGCCATACCAACTGCGTTCGCAAAACCTTGACCGAGAGGGCCAGTTGTAACTTCGACGCCAGCAGTGTGCCCAACTTCTGGGTGACCAGGGGTTGCCGAATCAAACTGCCGAAACTTTTTTATATCGTCAAGTTCTAATCCGTAACCATTTAGAAATAGCAACGCGTACTGCAAGATCGATGCATGACCGTTGCTAAGAATAAAACGATCTCGATTTCTCCAGTTCGAATCTTTCGGGCTATGCCGCATTATTCGACTAAATAAAACATGACCCAATGGAGCAAGAGACATCGCTGTGCCTTGATGCCCGCTTTTTGCGGCCAGCGGGGCATCCATCGCCAGGCCTCGAATTACAGAAACTGCGTCTGCGTCTTGTTGCTCAGTTAATCGAAAACTCATTGCGACAAATGTAGTTGGATTATGCGCTGTTGGCTGATTCTGCTCCAGCGACGACCGGGGGTAAAAGCGTCAGTGGCACCAAATGCCAAGGCGAAGTACCGATTCGGCAGTGCGCGAAAATCTGCGTATAACTAGTCAGAAGTAGCTCTCCACGAACGAGCCTGTAGGTGAATTTGCCTGGTTCAACGGTAAACGGGCTTACATTGCGAGCCAGCTGCTCATCATCCGCAGATGGCCCAGCACGAAAAATCACTTCGAGCAACGAATTACCTGGTTCGTCAGGACTGCAATA
>JBILAG010000149.1:0-2718 GCA_044354345.1 Ilumatobacteraceae bacterium
TCTCGCGCATGCGATTTGGGTATCGCAAAAACAATGATTGATACAGCGACCGGCAAACGCCTGAATCTCACCGAGATGGGCAAGCGTGGAGTTGCCAGATTCGGTGAGACATCTCAATTCACAAAGGCTGGTGTGTCAGTCAAGAGCAACACGCCATCTGAAATTAAAGATCTGATGCTTGAGATGCTTGATCGCATCGACGGCAAATGGTTAAGTCGGCCAGAAGACGATGAACTTCAGCGCAAGTTCTGGGAGAAGTACTCAGAAATCATTGGACCAGATCGAGAGAATTTTCACGGCGACATTTGGTCTAAATATGGTGCACAGTTCTTGCGTGATAACCAAGACTGGATTCTCTAGAAATCACTGGTGCGCTCAGCGGGCGCTGGGCTAGCGTGTTGAATGTAATTGATTGCAATTTAGGGCAGTAGCTCAGTTGGTAGAGCGCCGGTCTCCAAAACCGATGGTCGGGGGTTCAAATCCCTCCTGCCCTGCAAATTGCTAGCTAGCCAGGTGTCTAGATATCTAGATATCTGTTTAGCCCGTCGTGCCAGCCAAGGGTGTGCTTAGAGTTGGCGCATAGAAACACCGACCCGTCACCGCCGTCCGACTCGGGCTTTTGGGTAAGCATTAATCGAAATCACAGTTGAAATCGCCGATAGGGTAAACAGCCAATATGTCAATGGATCTAAATCGTCAGCAGAAACGCTCGATGCAAAAAATGGGCGAAGTCAACGAGCAAGGCGCGCCAATTCGCCAAGCCCGCCCGACAGTGTCTGCTAAAGCCACCAAAGAACGCGTTGGTCCATTTCAGTACATTCGTGAAGTTCGCGATGAAATGCGCAAGGTTGCGTGGCCAAAATGGCCAGAAGTACGTCGATATTCAATAATTGTGCTGGTCACCGTTGTAATTGTCACCGCTTTTGTGGGTGGATTAGACGCTGCATTTGGCATACTTTCAGGCTGGCTTTACAAAGATTAGGCAACCAAAAAATGACTGACGACATCACAACAACTCAACTTGCCACCGACGACGAAGCTGCTCAACTCGTCGACGCAACTTTTGATCTCACAGAAGATGGTGATGACAGCGAAGTAGAACGCCCATGGTTGCGACCCGGCAAATGGTATGTCGTTCACTCGCAGTCTGGCTACGAAAAAAAAGTTGACGCAAATCTCAAAGCACGAATTGCTTCTTACAATCTTGCTGATCGAATTTACGAAATCGTCATCCCAATGGAAGACGTCGTCGAATTTAAGCAAGGTCGCAAGCAGACGGTTCAGAAAAAAGTTTTCCCTGGATATTTGCTTGTTCGTTGCGAAATGGATGACGAAACTTGGTTTTGTATTCGAAATACACCAGGTGTAACTGGCTTCGTCGGACAAAGCCAAAAAGGCAAGACCCCTGCACCGTTGTCACGCAAAGAAGTTGAAACATTCTTGTCGGCAAAAGGTGATGGCAAAGAAGCACCGAAGCGCAAGGCACCGAAACTTGACTACGAAATTGGTGAAGGCGTTCGTGTTAAAGAGGGCCCATTCGCAGATTTCTCGGGTCAAGTGGCAGAAATCAATGCAGATCACATGAAGCTTAAAGTTCTTGTCAACATCTTCGGTCGAGAAACTCTCGTCGAAATGGATTTCAGCCAAGTCGCAAAGCTCTAACTAGAAACTCACAAGAAAGAAATTCATCATGGCAAAAAAAGATATTAAAGCGATCGTCAAGATTCAGATTCCAGCGGGCAAGGCAACACCTGCGCCACCAGTTGGTACAGCGCTAGGACCTCACGGTATTCAAATCATGGAGTTCGTAAAGCAGTACAACGCTGCGACCGAATCACAGAGTGGCACGGTTGTGCCAGTTGAGATCACAATTTTCGAAGATCGTTCGTTTACGTTTATTCTCAAGACGCCACCGACGCCGGTTTTATTGCGTCAAAAGGCTGGTCTTGAAAAGGCTTCAAAGAACCCTGGCAAAGAAGTTTGTGGTTCAGTAACTGAAAAAGATGTTGAAGAAGTTGCCAAAATCAAGATGCCAGACTTAAACGCAAATGATCTTGAAGCAGCCAAACAACAAGTTCGCGGAACAGCCCGTTCAATGGGCCTGACCGTAGTGGGCTAATAAATTCGGCTGATAGAAATAGCGGGCTAGTAAAAGTATTAATTAAATAAAAATCAAATCCTGATTCAGAAGAACCTCATCTGGTCAGGCTTACAACGAGGGAGGCATCATGCCAGAAAAAAAGACAGACAAAAATACAGATAAAAGTCACGGCAAGAACTACCGAAATGCGGTGGCTTCTTACGATCGTGAAACTTTACACTCACCATCAGATGCAGTAGCCAAAGTGAAGTCACTGGCTAAAGCGAAATTTGACGAGACAATTGAACTTGCTGTGCGCTTAGGTGTTGATCCACGTAAAACAGACCAGAGCGTTCGAGGCACCGTTTCGATGCCATCAGGCACCGGCAAAACAGTACGTATCGCAGTTTTCGCAGCAGGCGATGCCGCAAAGCAGGCTCGCGACGCAGGTGCCGACATCGTCGGTAGCGATGATCTTGCAGCAGATATCGAAAAAGGCAAAATGGAGTTTGACATTGTCATTGCGACCCCAGACATGATGCCTCTAGTCGGCAAGCTCGGTCGTGCACTCGGGCCACGTGGTTTGATGCCAAACCCAAAGACTGGCACAGTGACACAAGATGTTGCTCGCGCAGTCG
>JBILAG010000150.1:0-2715 GCA_044354345.1 Ilumatobacteraceae bacterium
ATGATCGCACTAAAACGTTTCGTAGCCCCGGTTGTTGTTATTGCGGTGACACTCGCAGTGTTTATCGCGAGCGTCAACCGCCTATAACAATTAATTAATTTTTAGATTCTTGCGAATCTAATTATTTGGTTTCCGACAAGTTGTCGATTCCGTTGCCGATTGCCATGAATGTTGGCGCCCAGAGGCCTACGAAGATTCCGAAACGCTCTCCGGCTGCTCCGGCTTCGCCTGCATCAGTTCCACCTTGTGTGAACCAAACGACGATGCTGCCAATTACTGACAAGAATCCGAGTGCGTACGAAAGGTTCGCACTGAATCCGAGTGACTTTAGTTTCCTTAACATTTTTGTTCCTTTTTTTGAGGGATTAAATTCGACCGAAATAGCCGAACGACGAAAGATTAACACGAATAACTTTTGTGTCAACTTACGCGATCACAGAACACCTTGATCTAGTCGCGACAAAATTGACACAGCCGTTTCGCGCACGATCTCACGATCGCTCAATTGTTGGGCCGCACGCACCTGACGCGCAACCCTTGGGTTCTTCACGAATAGTTTCTCGTGGCGCAAAAAGAAATCCCAATATAAAACGGTAAATGGGCAAGCATCTGGCCCGACGCGCTGCTTGCGGTCATACCGACAACCTTTGCAGTGATCGCTCATTCGGTCGATGTAGGCACCACCACTTGCATATGGTTTGGTTGCCAACATTCCGCCGTCGGCATATTGCGACATGCCAACAACATTGGGCACCATCACCCACTCGGCTGCGTCAACGAAACTGTTCCACATCCAGTTAGTTAGTTGTTGTGGATTAACCCCCGCGATCAATGCAAAATTTCCGAGCACCATCAGCCGTTCGATGTGGTGTGCGTAAGACCGCTGATAGACACCGTCTAAAGCAGATTTCATACAACTCATCGATGTCGCATCTGGTTTTGTAAATAGTTTCGGCAGTTTGCGACGCGCGTCAAGCGAGTTCAACTCGGCATATTTCGGCATCCACTGCCAATAACAGTTCCACATGTATTCGCGCCAGCCAATTATTTGGCGAATAAAACCTTCAGCGCAATTGATTGGCACTTTGCCAGCTTCGAATTCTTTGACGGCTGCTGCGATAACTTCGCCTGGCAGCAATAATCCGAGGTTCAAATATGGCGAGAGCAGCGAGTGCGCAAGATGCCAATTTGATTTGAGCATCGCGTCTTCGTGTTCACCAAACAACGGCAAATTATTTTTCATGAAATATTTCATTCGCACGAGAGCTTCGGTTCGCGTCGTTGCCCATTGACCAGTTGGCGGCTGGCCCCAACTGTTGCTCGACACATCGGCGACAACTTCGGCATCAAGAGCGTCGAGTGCAACTGGTTTGGGCTTCGGCCAACGGTCTTGGTCGGTCTTCGGCGGGCCCTGACGGTTCTCTTCGTCGAAGTTCCACCTTCCGCCAACTGGGTCGTCGCCTTCCATCATCACATCAAGTCGCTTGCGTTGCCAGCGATAGAAATCTTCCATCTTTACGGTCTTGCGAGTCGCACGAAAATTTGCGTATTCGTCTGGGTGACACAAAAACTGGTTTGACTTCACAGATTGCAAATCAAATTGTGGTTTGTATTGCGAACTCAGTGCCGAAACAAGTTCGCGGGCGGCGAAACTATTGGGCTCAGTTACAACAATTTGCGACGGCGAAAACTCGTCACAGTGCAGTTGCACGCCTGCGCGCATCGACTCGGCAAAGCGATAGTCAACTTCAAAACCAGCCTCGCGTAACTCGGCAGCAAACCGCCGCATCGAAGCAACAATGAAGTGAGCGCGTTGCACATGCCAGCGCCGAGTCGTAATTTTGGCACGCGATTCGATCATCAAAATGCGATGTGTCGCAGGCTTTGCATCGCCAAGCGCACCGATCTTTTTATTCAGCTGATCGCCGAAAACCCAGACTGTCTTGATGCTCACGCCGTAATACTATGAACAGAGATGACTCGAGTACCGCGAACAAAAAATGGTTTTGCGCCGAAGATCTGTGACACTTGCACTAAACCTTTTGAATGGCGAAAGAAATGGGCTCGCGACTGGCCGAATGTTCGCTATTGCAGTGATCGATGTCGCCAAGCCAAAATTTGAAACCCAGCCCCACTAATCGCGCGATGTTACGAGAGTGATATGTTAAGGACGTGTCGACCACACTGACCGCCGTTCACGGGCGAATCCTCGATCTTGACAGTCATTTGCAAGTGCCGATTTCTCGTTGGGGTGAGGTATTCGGTGATGCAACCGCGCGCTTTGGCAAACGCTTCGCAGGAATCCCATTGTTTGATGCCACAGATGAACCCGACCTCACAACCGAGTCAGTGTGGACTACCAAAGGTACTGCTGCACCTGGTGCGTCTAGCCCCGAGGGCCGTTTGGCCGCAATGGATGTGATGGGCATCGAGCGTCAACTCATTTTTCCGCAGGTGGTTTTGGCGATGCCCGCATGGTCTGATCACCCGAACGCTGGTGTCGTGCTGCGCGAATATAACGACACGGTGCTCCGATGGACAAAATCTGGTCGCGGACGCTTGCGCCCGACTGCATTGCTCAACTTGACGACGATCGATGGCGCAATCGCCGAAGCCGAGCGAGTTGCGGCTGGTGGCGCACGAGCAGTTTTTATCCAAGACGGCATCGCACCAGGTGGTCGCTCGCCAGCCGCGCCCGAACTTGACCCGCTATGG
>JBILAG010000151.1:0-2714 GCA_044354345.1 Ilumatobacteraceae bacterium
CAACTAGTTTCACATGAATTCGTGCGACTGGGTTTGAATTTTTTAAATCGTGAATTAGTTGTTTTAGGTCTTCAATTGAATAAATGTCATGATGTGGCGGCGGACTAATCAACCCAACACCTGGTGTCGAATAACGAGTCTTTGCAATCCACGGATAAACCTTGTGCGACGGCAATTGACCGCCCTCCCCCGGCTTGGCACCTTGTGCCATCTTGATCTGCAAGTCGTCTGCGTTAACCAGATAATCGCTTGTCACGCCGAAACGTGCTGAAGCAACTTGTTTAATTGCTGATCGTTTTGAGTCACCATTAGGCATTTTCTGATATCGCTCTGAATCTTCACCGCCTTCACCAGTGTTGCTCTTGCCACCGATGCGATTCATAGCGATCGCTAACGTCTCGTGGGCTTCAGCAGAAATTGATCCGTAACTCATCGCCCCAGTTGAGAAGCGCTTAATAATTTCGCTCGCAGGTTCAACTTCATCAATTGAAATCGGATTCCTCACCTCTGCAAACTCAAACAACCCGCGAAGTGTCGCCAAAACACGCGACTGATCATCAACTGATTTTGTGTACTCCTTGAAAATGTCATAACGCCCCGTGCGAGTTGCGTGTTGCAGACGAAATACAGTTTCTGGGTTGAACAAGTGATGTTCACCTTCACGGCGCCACTGATACTCACCACCTAATTCGAGTTGACGATGATGACGTTGATCTGGTCGCAATGGGTGCGCAACGGCGTGACGTGTTGCAACTTCTTGTGCAATCTCGTCAAGTGAGATTCCGCCGAGTCGCGAAACGGTGCCAGTGAAAAACTCATCGACCAACTCAGTTGACAAACCGATCGCTTCAAAAATCTGTGCACCCGTGTACGACGCAACTGTTGACACACCCATCTTGGACATGACTTTTAAAACACCTTTACCTGACGCCTTGATGTAATTCTTGATCGCCGTTTTTGCATCCACATTGCCAAGGCCAAACATGCCAACTCGGTCATTGGCAATCACCATGTCTTCAATTGATTCGAACGCGAGATACGGATTAATTGCACCCGCGCCATAGCCAATCAGCAGAGCCATGTGATGAACTTCTCGAGCATCTCCAGACTCAACAATTAATCCAACTTTTGTGCGTTGCTTTTCTCGAATCAGGTGATGATGAACAGCGCTGGTTAACAGCAATGATGGGATCGGCGCAAAAACATCATCACTATTTCGATCGGAAAGCACGATTATTCGAGCCCCATTATCAATTGCAGTGGTAACTTTTTGGCGAATCTGATCTAACGCTTCGCGCATCGCCGGTGCACCATTTGCAACCCGATACAAACCGCTGATCACTTTAGATTTGAGATGATCAAACGAGTTGTCGTCGTTGATTTGAATAATTTTTGCTAGCTCGTCATTATCAATAATTGGAAATGGCAAAACAAGTTGCTTGCAATTTTCACTGGTTGCCGACAACAGGTTGCTCTCCGGGCCACAAGTAGAGCCAACCGAGGTAACAATCTCTTCGCGAATTGCATCTAACGGAGGGTTTGTGACCTGTGCAAACATTTGCGAAAAATAATCAAACAAAAGTCTTGGACGCGTTGACAATACCGCGATTGGCGTGTCGGTGCCCATTGACCCGATCGGCTCTGTACCGGTCATTGCAGTCGGAGCAATAATCAATTTAAGTTCTTCGTGCGAATATCCGAATACTTGCTGGCGTCGCAACACACTGTCGTGGCTAAATACAACATGTTCGCGATCAACAAGATTCTTTAGCTCAACTTGACCTTCTGTGAGCCACTGCGCATATGGTGCCTGTGATGCCAGAGATTCTTTAATTTCTTCATCGCTGATTATTCGCCCTTGTGACGTGTCAACTAACAACATTTTCCCTGGTTGCAGTCGACCTTTTTTGACAATCTTCGCTGGATCAACATTCACGACACCAACTTCACTGGCCATAATCACCAAGTCATCGTCAGTCACCCAGTAACGACTTGGTCGCAAACCGTTGCGATCTAAAACAGCACCGATCACAGTTCCATCAGTGAATGCAACGCTTGCTGGTCCATCCCATGGCTCCATCAAAGAACCGTGATATCGATAAAACGCTCGCTTTGTTTCCGACATCGTTGTTGAGTTTTCCCATGCCTCAGGAATCATCATCAACATTGCGTGCGGCAAACTTCGACCTGACAAGTGCAGCAACTCTAAAACTTCATCGAAGCTTGCAGAGTCAGATGCCCCGACTGTGCAAATTGGAAACGCCTTATCTAAGTCTGGGATTAGGTCGGTCGCTAGTAACGACTCTCGCGTCCGCATCCAGTTTCTGTTTCCCTGCACAGTATTAATCTCGCCGTTGTGCGCTATATATCTGTACGGATGAGCTAGCGGCCAAGATGGAAATGTGTTCGTCGAGAAACGACTGTGCACAAGTACGAGCGCCGACTCAACGCGCTCGTCGCTCAAGTCCGTAAAAAACATCTGCAGTTCCGGCGTCGTCAACATGCCTTTATAAATGAGTGTGCGTGACGAAAGCGACGGAAAGTATGTCTTTTGGTCGTCAACTAATTCATGCTCTATTCGCTTACGTAAAATAAACAACTTACGATCTAAATCAATCAGCGTTGTCCCACTCGGGTCATCAATAAAAATTTGCATAAACGATGGCATCACGCGAAATGCACTAGCCCCCAAGCATGAGGGGTCTACCGGAACG
>JBILAG010000011.1:0-38354 GCA_044354345.1 Ilumatobacteraceae bacterium
GCGAGCCGAATGTCGATATAGACCTTTAGAGGAAACGGCTTGAGCGAATTTCTCATCTTCTTTAAGGTCGTGCTCAATTTGCGCAAGAATTTGTTTTTCGTTGTCGGATAACGGCACATGACCTCCAATGTCGCGTTGCAATTCGTTTGTAATTAAAATCTCTACCCCGATTGTAGGTGGGGTTTATTGCGATTTAGGGTCGCTAGGGCCCCACTTTGAAGAACTTGGGTCACGCTCTTGACCAAGTGTGCTGGCAGGTTTAATCGCTGAATCACCGAACCGATCGCGAATCTCGTCAATTGCCGAAGTGGTGGTACTCCAGGCTGCGTCTAAATTATTGGCAGATTCATCGCCCGAAGACATGTCGAACAAACTCATTTGTTGTTCAGGGGCAACAAGATTTCTCGCACTAACACCCAATAGTCGAATACCAGCTTTCAAGTCAATACTTCGCAACAACGGCTCAAGCAATCGAACCATCGCAGGAGCCGTCGAAATCGGCATTTCGACACTGATTGATCTTGTCACCAGCTGAAAATCTGCGTATTTAATTTTTAGCGAAATCGTTCGTGCACCAACACCAGTATTACGACATCGTGTAGCCACAGAATCTGCAAGCCTCACAAGATGATCATGTGCATTCTCGTATTGCGTAATGTCACTCGAAAAAGTCTCTTCGTGTCCAATTGATTTGGCGTCACGATCGGGTTCAACATCTCGATTATCAATACCTTGTGCGAGCATCGACAGATGACGCCCTTGTGAATCACCTAGAACCGCAATCAAAACTTTTAAGTCGAATACTGCAAGATCTCCAACTGTTTTGATTCCGAGGCTTTGAAGCTTTTTAAGCGTCACTGGCCCGACACCCCAGAGCGCGTCGACATCAAGCGGATATAAAAACTCAAGTTCGTGAGTCGGCACGACTTCATAGACCCCATGCCCAACGACAACTCCCTGTCGTGACGCTTTTGGCTTTGCGACAACAGATGCAAGTTTTGCCAAAAACTTATTTGGCGCAATGCCAACGCTGCAAGTTAGTTGCGTAACTTCGACGACGCGACGTCTGACTTCATGAGCAATTGTTGAACCAGAACCAAAAAGTCGCAACGAACCAGAAACATCAAGAAAGGCTTCATCGAGTGATAAACCTTCAACTAGCGGAGTGAACTCGTTGAAGACTTGAAATACTTCAGCGCTTACATCCGAATAATGACCGTGGTCGCCGGGCAAGAAGATTGCTTGTGGGCAAAGCCGTTTTGCCTGCGACGATGACATCGCCGAAAAAACACCAAATCTTCGGGCTTCATACGATGCTGCAGCGACAACGCCGCGTGAACCATCGCTGCCTACAACTACCGGCTTACCAACAAGATGCGGGTTACGGCGCAATTCAACAGCAACATAAAACATGTCCATATCGACATGTAAAATCGTTCTGAATTCAGAACTTTGGCGAGCACCCACAAATCAAACGCTAGCCATGCATCGCAACATGAGTTCGTGAACCTACGCTTCTAAGGATGATTGCCAAACAAAACGGTGAACTTCGCGTACTCTCGGCACTGCCTTCAGTTGGCGCGCGAGTTGTCGCCTTTATCGGGATTCTGATTGCAGGTTTTGCCGGTGCCTTAATTGGCTTTTCGCTGATTGATTTGCAATGTCAGGGCTCATGTGATGTGCCTAACTCGATTGGCCTCGTATCTGGTGCTGTGCTCAGCGCAGCCGGAATGAGTGTTGTTGTCGTACTTGTTTTGCGAGCAGTCGGCGAATGGCGAGAACTTGATGGTCACAAATGAGCAGCTCTGACACAGCACTTCTTCTCGAAATCTGCATCGAACTAGCAGTGACCGGTGGCAAGCGCGCGTATGCAGGTCGTCGTGCCGGCTTGAAAGACGTTCAAACGAAAACAACCAGTACCGACATGGTTACCGAATTTGATAAGGCCACAGAAAAGTACATCGTTGATGTAATTCGTTCTCGCCGACCTGACGACTCAATTATTGGCGAAGAGGGTGGCTCGCACTCTGGTAGCAACAATTACACATGGTGCATCGACCCAATCGATGGAACGACGAATTTTCTCTATGCCTTACCGAGTTGGAGCGTGTCAATTGGTCTCAGCGACGAAAAGGGCCCACTCGTTGGTGTCGTATATATACCTGCACTTGACGAAATATTTTCAGCTACTCGTGGCGGTGGGGCATTTTTGAATGGCGAACAAATTCGATGCAACGAAATAACAGACGTCTCGAAAGCCTTGGTCTGTACAGGATTCAGCTATTCGCCAGAACATAGGACGGTTCAATCAAAGCGGGTCTCAACTTTTATTCACAAAGTGCGCGATATTCGTCGGCTTGGGGCAGCCAGCGTTGATATATGTTTCGTTGCGTGTGGCAGAGTTGATGCGTATTTTGAAGAGAATCTGCATTCTTGGGATATCGCAGCTGCAGAACTAATTGCCATCGAGGCTGGCGCGCGCAGTGGAAATTTTCATGGCGGCATTTCAAGCCCAGCTGAGATCATGATTGCATCTCCAAAAATATTTGAAGCGTTAAGTGATTTGGTGTGCGAAGGTAATTAGATGCTGTTGAGCCGGCAGCAAATTATTTGTAACTCATAAAACTATGAGCGTTGTAATCGCCATAGATGCAGGAACAACTGGCGTACGGTCTCGCGCAGTGTTTGCCGATGGCTCTAAATCGGTTTCGTCGTATCGTGAATTTACTCAACACTTTCCACAACCTGGGTGGGTCGAACACGATGCACAAGAAATTTGGCAGGCAGTACTAGCGACACTGCAGGATGTCACTCAGCAAATCAACCAAACAATCACCGCAATCGGAATCACGAATCAACGCGAAACAATCGTTGCATGGAACAAGAAAACAGGTAAGCCCTATGGCAACGCAATAGTTTGGCAAGATCGACGCACCGCTGATCGATGTGTTGAACTCGCAGAGCAGTTGCCGCTAGTTCGTCAACAAACAGGTTTGGTTCTTGACCCATATTTCTCGGCAACAAAAATTGAATGGCTTTTGACCAATCGCGAAATTCGCCAAGACGACGATCTTTGCATCGGGACTATTGACTCGTGGCTGATTTGGAATCTGACTGGTTCAAAGTCTTTTGTTACCGACTGCACCAATGCAAGCCGAACAATGTTGTTTGATATCTCTGAACTATGTTGGAGTGATCAACTAACGAAATTATTTGGCGTACAAACGAAGTTTTTACCAGAGGTTCGCGCGTCAAGTGGTGAATTTGGGGTGACCATTCAACATGGCTCTGTGCCGGCGGGCATCTCGATTAGCGGTGTTGCCGGCGACCAGCACGCGGCATTATTTGGCCAAGCTTGTTTTGGTGCAGGCAGCGCTAAAAATACTTACGGCACAGGAAGTTTCGTATTAATGAATGTCGGTACGACGTGCCCTAAACCAAAAGATGGAATGCTGACAACGATTGCATGGCAACTTGGTAGCAATAAACCCGTCTACGCACTTGAAGGCGCGATATTTGTTACTGGAGCTGCAATTCAATGGCTACGCGACGGCTTGAACATCATCGACAATGCCAATGAAATTAATGCACTCGCGCAGAGTGTCAGCGATTCAGGCGGCGTCGTAGTTGTCCCCGCATTCACAGGTCTTGGCAGCCCGTGGTGGGATGCATACGCGCGCGGTGCAATTTTCGGCATCACCCGTGGAACCTCACGTGCACATATCGCTCGAGCCACAATCGAGTCGATCGTATTTCAAACTCGCGACGTTGTTGAAGCAATGTCTCAAGCATCTGGAGTATCAATTACTGAATTAAAAGTTGATGGCGGCGCTTCGGTAGTTGACTTTATGATGCAGTTGCAAGCCGATCATTTAGGCGTTGACGTGTTGCGACCAAATGAGTTAGAGACAACTGCAATGGGCGCGGCTTATCTTGCAGGGTTAGCGAAAGGCGTTTGGCAATCTACGCAAGATATTTCAGATGCGTGGCAGCTTGAAAAAACCTTTTCACCCACTACACAGCCAACTGGATATGAAACTTGGCAGGCGGCTGTGAAGCGATCAATGAACTGGGCGAAATAGCGCTTTAATTTTTTAAAGCGCCGACAACAATGCGGCGCCGATTGCGCCGGCACTCTCACCTAGTTGCGCAACGCGCAACTCTGGGTGGTCACGATTATCAGGAGCATAAAGCAGTTTTTTGAACCAGTTCTTGATGTGCGGCATTACAGTGTCTGCTGCTTCAGCTAAACCGCCACCAATCACTATCACGTTCGGATCAGTGATGTTTGTCAAATTCACCAATCCAATTGCAACCCACTTACCGAACGTATCCAAATAGCCCAAAGCCTGCTCATCGCCAGCAACTGCGCGTGCGATTACTTCTTCACCACGTTCGCCACCAGCAATAGTTGCCAACCCCGAACCTGAGGCATAACGCTCCCAACATCCGCGTTGCCCACACGGACACAAAATGCCTTGCGACTCAACGATCATGTGTCCGATCTCGCCGGCAAAGCCATGACTACCCCGCTGCAACTTCGAACCAGAAACAAATCCTCCACCGATTCCGGTACCTAACGTAACCATCCACATATCGGTAGCGCCGCGGCCAGCACCGTATTGCCACTCTGCGTGTGCCGCACAAGTTGCGTCATTTTCAACATCAATTACATGGCCAAGTTCTTTTTGTAAAAGTGTGCGCAGGTCAAGTTCAATCGCCCCAGTCAAGTTTGGTGATTCGCGAACAACACCAGTTGGAGTTATTAAACCTGGCACGCCGATACCGAGAGTTTTGTATTCACCGAGTTCTCGCGCAATTTCGGCGAGGGTTGAGACTAAATGGTCAGCATGCGGCGTCGGACGGCGAACAGAATTAACAATTTCTCCGCCTTCGAAAAGAACTCCGAGACACTTTGTTCCGCCGACATCTATGCCAGCAACAGCCGTCACGACTCGCAGCGAACCTTTAGTTCCTTTAAGGTATGCAATATTCGGCCTTCGGCACGACGTTTTATGAAACCCGGAATTGGAACTATCAACTCAATAGATAATAGATATGTAACTTTTGTTTTATCCCCTGATGATTCGAATCTATATTCGCCATCAATCGCGCGCTCAATATCACCTTCAGCAAGATGCCACGAGATACTTTTCGGCGCTTGTGAATAGTCATATTTAAGTGAGTAGCTAGAGCTTCGTCCAAGTGCGGCAACTCGATAGTCAACCAACACCGGTCGCGATTGCGCGTCACGCTCGCGAATATTTACTTCTTTTACGTCGTGGGCCCATTCTGGATAGAGCTCGACGTCAGTCGCCACCGCGAAACAATGCTCGGGTGTCGCGGCAATGACTTCTGACTCGACTGCTGAATCTGGCACCCCCCTATTCAAACACAAACTAAAGCGCTTTCAACGCTCGACCCAGTGTGACCGCAAGTTTGTCGTAGTCAAACAGACTTTTGGCTCTCAACCGTGACGCATAACCCATCTTTTGACGCTCAGATTTATCGTCCAATAATCGCCTTATCCCAGCAACAACTTCGCTGACCCGATTTGGGTTGTCGATAATTAATCCTGTCACACCATCTTCAACCGCATCGGCTGATCCACCACTACGACCAGCAATTTGTGGCACTCCACAGGCCGCAGCCTCGGCAAACACAATGCCGAACCCCTCTTGCTCTAGACCACCCCATCGAGATCGACAAAGCATTGCACAAATGTCAGCGCACCCGTAAAGGTTTGGTAAATCTGCGTCACTCACCCGCCCAAGCATCGTCACAGGAGCACGCAACTCACGAATCATTTTGTCAAGTCGATTTCGATCGCGACCACCGCCGGCAATCACTACTCGCAACTTTGGATAGTCACTAGCCAAGTGCGCCGCTGCACGAATCAAAATATCAAAACCCTTTCGCGGAACAAGTCGGCTAACACCAACTATGAGTTGCGCATCATCAGCGATGCCAAATTGTTTTCGCGCACTCGAAATTTGTTGTTGTGACAATACTTGAAATCGCGATACGTCAACACCTGGTGTAACGACAGTGATGTCAAGATCGCGACATGCGCATCGGATCGATTCTTGTGCCGGATATGTGCCCGATGCAATAACGCCTGATGCCTTGCGCAAAACATTGCCAAGCAGATATGAAGTCACTGGCAGTCGGCCAGGCACAGTCACTTCGGCTCCATGCACAATAACTACGTAAGGTAAGTCGAGCCAAGGGCCAACAATGCCGAGCGGCACGGCAGGGTCAAGCACGATTAGTTCTGCTCCGACTTCTTGTGCCATTTGGTTTATGCGTCGGACCATCAATGGGTGAGGCAAAAGTACTGGTTCGGTGATTCGCTTTATTAAAAAATTTTGCGCTGCGTCGAACTCTTGGGCACCGCGATATGGGCTAGTCAGAACCGCAAAGTTTTCGGGTGGTAGGCGACGCCACCACTCATAGAGAACGTTCTGAATTCCGCCAACTTTTGGTGGAAAGTCGTTTGTCACCAATAAATGCTTCACTTGCTACTACCTTACGCTCGGCAATGAGTTGAGTTCATCTTGAACTATTGGGTCACCATCTTTGCTTGGTAACAGATTATTTAGACCTAAACGTGCTGTCGCCCAAACTGCATGTGCTCGCAAAATCGGTTCGCGATCCATCAGATAGCGCTTCAGAACTATTTGAGTAGCTTCTTCTGAAGCATCGCCGATATTGCCCAGAATTATCAACGCATTACGCCGAAGCCACTTTGGATCACGATCGGCGATATACCACGCTTTGAAGTTCTCAAGCAAAGTTTCATCGTCAGAGTTCAGTATCGACATCACACTTACCCACGCTTGAGATTTGCCATTTGGCTTTTCAACGATTGCGTGACGAACTGTCGGTGGACAAACCTCTTGACAGTCATCACATCCGTAAATTCGATCGCCTAGTGCAATTCGAAATGCTGGATCAAAAACTCCGGGTTTTTGCAACAACCATGCCAAACATTTTCGTGCGTCTACGACGCCTGGTGCGATTATCGCCTGAGTTGGACATTTATCGATGCATCTTTGACATGAACCGCAACCGTCTTTGACAGTTGCTTTTGACGGCGCTAACGGTGCATTGGTTAGCACGCTGCCGAGTACAAAATAACTTCCAGCGCCTTCAATTAAAAGATTCGCGTTCTTGCCATACCAACCAAGACCTGCCTCGTACGCGACTTCACGATCAACAATTGAATTATCATCAGCCAAAATAATTGCCCGCCAACCATCTTTCTTTAGTTGCGCCGCAATTTGTGCAAGACCGTGACGAAGCTGTTCGTAGTAATCAGACCATACATATCTCGCAATTCGCGCAGACTGTTCAATTTGTTTTAGCGGCATCTGAGTTGCGTATGATCGCGCGCCTACAATTATTGATCGCGCGTTTGGCATTGTGCTCGTTGGATCTGTGCTTCTAATTGGATTGCGGTAAGTGAATTGCATCTCGTTGTGAAGCCCGAGAGATTTTCTTTCGGTGAGCACCTCTCGCGCGCGATGCAAAATATCGGCACTAGCCACGCCGACCCGGTGCAGACCAGAGGAGACACCGAGAGCAATTAATTGATCTGCATATCGGCTCGACGAAACGAATGGATGTCTTGTCGGCTGTTGTTTGAGCTGTGATATCAGAACTGGTTTGAGTGCTGAATCACTCGTGTCTTTCTCGGGTTTTTTAGCTAACTGCACGATGCCGAAGCGTAGGCACCATTCCGGCATTTGCCAGCATTCGCAATGTTCTCTGTTCTTCTAAGTTCAAAACCACCGCGGATTCACTCGATTCGTTACAAAAGAACGAGACCACGCAATCATCACAGGCGGCACTCGCCCGCATGATGCAAGTCTCGCAACTAATTTCGAGCGACCCTTCAATTCGTGGATCTTGGCTCGAAACAGGGATTCGGGGGAAATCTCTCACGTATGGGCTCCTTTATTGAATGATTAGTTCAATATTGCCCAAGGGGTGTTACAGAGTATTTAGCTAATTAACTAGTTACTAATTAGATAGCCAGCAATTGTGCCCCGTGTGTGGCGATTCGCAAAACCATCGTCGATCCGTGATCTGGCAGACAGTCTGCAATCCGCTGAGCATCTGAGTCGTCACACATTGCGGCAACAGTTGGCCCAGAACCAGATAGCCACGCGCACCAAGCGCCAGCTTTTACAAAACTATTTAATGTTTCTTGCGAAGCGGGAACTTTTTTGAATCGAACATCTTGATGCAATCGATCTTGCGTCGCAGTTTGCAGAGCCGAAATTTCATTTGCAGCAAAAGCAGCAACTAAGAGCGCTGTTCGTCCGACGTTAAATACCGCATCAGCAAACGGAACTGTCGCTGGAAGTTTCGTCCGTGATTCTTTGGTTGAAGTCTGCTGTTGTGGAACCCAAACAATTATTGATGGATCAAGCAATGTCGGAATTCGAACCGTAGAGCCAGCAACACTTGCCACCACGCCACCAAGTAGAGATGCAGCAACATTGTCCGGGTGTCCTTCAAGTTCAGCGGCGATTGCCAAGATTTCATGTTGTGCGTTTACAAAAACAGTCTCATCTGTTCCATTTTTTTGCGCATGCGCCAGCGATACGCCGGCAATTCGCGCAGCACCACTAAAACCTAATCCTTTACCCATCGGCATTTGCGAACGTACCCACAATGGCCCAGTGCCACCGCAGTGCTTGAACGCCACAAGTGTCGGATGATTTTCGATCGCTTCGATTGAGTCTGCAGGCGAAGTACCAAAGCCAGCCTCGAGATGAAGCGACAAAGCCATACCCAGCACATCAAAGCCAGGGCCGATATTTGCTGAACTTGCGGGTACTCGCACTGCGACTGAGTCATTTGATGTGTTCATTAGATTCATAAGATTTTCTCTGTAACTATTTTAGTGTGCCATGTGCTTGGCAGCATCTACACTCACGCGAATAACTTGGTCTAATACACCTCGTGCTGAGCCAGAATCAATTGATGCTGCAGCGATCTCAACTCCTTGCTGCATGTCATCAGCTTTACCCGCCACAACGATTCCTGCTGCGGCGTTGAGCAGAACAATGTCTCTGATCGGTCCTTGTGCGCCATCCAGCATTTCGTGAAACACTTTTGCATTATCGCTAGGCTCGCCACCACGAACTGCAGCAACATCAGCGAAGCCAAGCCCAAGTGATTTAGGGTCAATTTCAAATTCTCGTAACTTGCCGTTATGCATTTCTACGATTGGGCACTTGCCACTCAACGAAAGTTCATCCATTCCACCATGCCCATGCACAACCCAAGCACGATTAACACCTCGCGTGACTAGGGCACGTGCCATTACTGTTGCCGCCTTTGGATCGCCGACACCAACCACCATAAAAGAAACAGGGGCAGGGTTGGCCATTGGTCCGAGCAAATTAAATACCGTCGGCACGCCAATCTCGCGCCTTGATGGGCCAGTAAACCGAAATGCTGGATGAAATCGCTGTGCAAAGCAGAAACCAAAACCAGCCTCTTCAACGCAGCGGGTTACGCCGGGGCCATCTAACTCAATCGCCACGCCCAGTGCCTCGAGTACATCGGCAGCACCACTCTTCGATGAAGATGCACGACTGCCGTGTTTGCAAACAGGTATGCCCGCACCAGCCGCGACAATTGCAGACATTGTTGAAACATTGACCGAATAACTGTGATCGCCACCGGTGCCAACAATGTCTAATGCGCGTTGCGCAATATCATCGCTCAATACAACACGCTCGGCCGCTCGCCGTACTTCGGCAAGCATTCCTTCAAGTTCAATTTCTGTTTCACCTTTCGCCCGAAGTGAAATAATAAATGCAGTGATTTGAGAAGGCGTTGCCTCACCCGAAAGTACTGAACGCATTGCCGCCCCTGCTTGACTTGCAGACAAATCTTTTCGCGACAACAATTGCGAAATTATCTGTGGCCAACCGCCAGCGACTTCTATTTCACTCATGCGATTTCTCGCTAGGCGCTACGCCGACCAACTCTAAGCAACCTGCGACGCTCGCGTGCCGAGGCACCTCCCCAAACGCCCTGCTTTTCGCGAGTTTCAAGTGCATAGTTCAGACACGCTATGCGCACATGGCAGCTTTCGCAGATGGCAATAGCTTGATCACAATTATCCTCACTTTCCGGATAAAAAATATCCGGATCAAGGCCTTGACACGCACTATTTACGCGCCACGATATATCAAACTCGTGCACTTGAACCCCCTTGTTCTCGTAGCAAACGAGAGACTAAGGCTTCAACGCCCCGCTTCGCCAATCCGAGAAAATAGCGAAACCAGTGATATCGCCTGCATTGGCAACATAAATTGACAATTCGGGATAATTTAGATTTAATCCCGCAGATCAATCAACAGTTCATCAACCGTGTACTGAGCGAGTTCTGTCGATTCTATGTAATTTGACAACACCGAAATCACTTGAACCTCACCCTTGGCGAATTCTTCAATCTGCTCAGGAGAAAATTCAAAGCGGATGTAGTGAACAGCCGCAGTAACATTTTCGCGAGTCAACTGCTCGGCATGACCTTCGTCAACAATCGCCTTAACTACATCACCGTTCGCTAATTTAATCGCTATCGATCGCTCAATGCCGACAAGTTTTGGCAACCATTCACGAACCTGAGCATCTGTCGTGAGTTCAATAAATAAAGTCGCCGAAAGCTGACCCTTCTCAGGAATCAGTGGGTTGTACGCCTTCAGTTCTTCGAGTACACCTTCGTCTGTTAAAACTTTTTCAACTCGCAACATCTCTTGAATTTGAGCCTGCATTGTCTGTCGATTCTCGAACATTACGGTGATCATTGTTCCGAGAGCGATTCGACGTCGACGCTTGATTTCAAAAACTTCTTTCTGACGACCTTCACGAATGCGCTCGTACTCGCGATGATCCATGATGTCACTCATCGTTAATTTTCGACTTGGTGTTGCTGTATCTTTGTTCATCTTGAACTATCTCCTAATTATTTCTGACTTGGTCTGGTTTGTTCTGGTTTGATTCCGTAGGCCTTAGCAATCACTTCTAATGGATGAAGTGGCGTCTCCCCTGTTTGCTCTGTGATCGCAGTATTCGCCAAGTGACAGTCACCCGCGACTACTTCAGAGTCGGCGTCGCGAATCATCTCACCCAGTTTTTGCGCAATCGGTATTGACAGTTCGGCATTTTCTGCGCGCAACCCCCACATTCCGTCAATGCCCGAGCACTGTTGTACTAATTTGATTTTCGAGCCAGTCAACTTCATTAAGTCGCGACTCTTGAGACCGATATTTTGTGCCCTTAAGTGACACGGCGTGTGATACGTAATCGACTCAGGAATCTCGCCAACAAAATTCGTATCTAGCGACGAGCCTTCGGTTTTGTGCACCTTCATTAAATACTCTGCAGCATCGTAAGTATTGTCTGCCACGAGTTGTGCATCTGGACCACCTACATAGTCAAGATAATCTTTTTTCAAAACATAACCACATGTTGGCTGAGGCACAACAATGTCAGTACCTTTTCGCACTTCGGCGGCGAGTGTTGCCACATTTTTAGCCGCAACTTTTGTGAACTGCTCCATGTCGCCACTATGCAGAAACGGCGCTCCACAGCAGCCGGCATCACTAAGCGAACATTCAATACCATTGCGTTCGTATACATTCACAAGAGCGTGACCAATTGTTGGTTCTTGATACTCAACCAAGCAAGTCGGGTAAACAGTAACTTTGCCCTGTGGTTTTTCGATTTGAACTTTTGTTCTTCGATTAAACCAAGTTGAGAATCTTTGACGGGCGAATGCCGGCAAAAGACGAACACTCGAGACCCCCGCGGTTGCTTCAACAACTTTGCGAATCAACGAGCCAGGCTTCGCACCCATGACTTTGTTCGCAATCGGGCCAGACGAAGTTGCGGCCATACCAAGTGCGTCAGTGCGACCAAGCATTGCAGTCGTTACTTTGCTGCGCATTGAAACTTGACCGTTAGCTCGACGCATCGCATCAACTCGCAGCATCAAACGGGGGAAATCTAAAGCCCACTCGTGGATTCCAGGTGTGTATGGGCAGTTGACGTAACACAATTTGCATTGAAAACATTCGTCGGCAACATGATCTTGTTGGGCCGGGGTCATCTTGCCCGCATCTTGATCGTCGTGGGCATCGATGTAACTAAACAGCGTGGGAAAGGATGGACAGAACTTGAAACAAAGTCGACAACCATGACACAAGTCGTAAACTCGTGTTAATTCCTCGCGGGTGTCCGCCTCGTCAAGATATTTTGCGTGCTGCGGATCGTAAATAATTGTCATTTTTTCTATCTCACAAATTTAAATAGGGGGATTAAAAACTTCGTTGATGGTGCCGCCCACAAAAACGAACGACACCATCAACAATTAAATTATTAAACTAGCGATTTAGCCGAGGGCTTTGAGGCCCTCACCGAATCGACCTGCATGGCTCTTCTCTGCGCGAGCAAGAGTTTCAAACCAGTCAGCGATTTCTGTGAATCCTTCTTCGCGAGCAGTCTTGGAAAAACCTGGGTACATCTGTGTGTACTCATAGGTTTCGCCTGCGACTGATGCTTTGAAGTTGTCTGCGGTGTCACCGATTGGCTCGCCAGATGCTGGGTCGCCAACTTCTGCAAGGTAATCCAAGTGGCCGTGTGCATGTCCGGTTTCGCCTTCGGCGACTGAACGGAACAATGACGCTGCATCTGGGTAACCCTCGATGTCTGCCTTCTGTGCGAACCACAAGTAGCGTCGATTCGCTTGGCTCTCGCCAGCAAACGCTTCCTTGAGATTCTCATGTGTCTTGGTGCCATTTAATTTGGCCATGATGATTCTCCTCTATTTATGTCTGATAGTTGATAGTTGATAATTAATTACTGATTGCTTGTTTAACTTGCTTTATTTTTTTCGCCTGGAGACCAGGAGATCTTTTAGTGTTTCGTGATATTTGCTCACCGTGATTTGGACGATTGCACCGATCACAACGACCATGAAACACGACACCAATTTCTTCAACAGCGAAACCCTCAGCACTACCAGCGCGCAATTTTGGTGCAGAAGTAATGTCCACATCATGAATCGCACCACACGAGCCACAAACAAAATGCTGATGCTCACCCATATTCGGATCAAATCTCATCGCACCGTTGCCTAGATCGACGAGTTGCAGTTCTCCCATGTCGGCGAGTTCTCCGAGAGTTTGATAAATAGTTCGACGCGAAATACCTGGCATTTGCTTGCTGGCGATCTCAAACAATGATTCGGCGGTTGGGTGAGTGTCGTTGTCATGCAATAAACCAAACAAAAGTTGGCGCTGCGGAGTGAGCTTCAATTGTTTCTCACGAAACACTTGAGCAAGTTCATTTGGCGAACGCATGTGAAGAAGAATAACTAGCCTGGTTCTAATTTGCAAGTCATGCTAACTAACAATTGATGTGACTTATGGCAAATTTGGTTTGCCAACTCTTTTTCGGCTTAGAGCGATAACTCGACTTGCCTTAGGCTGTGGCAATGCCTCAGCCGATTAGCGGACCTCAAAGTCGCATTGAAACAATTGCAAAATTAAAGGCCCAGACTTTTGACATTGTTGTAATTGGCGGTGGCGTAACTGGTCTTGGTGTTGCCCTAGACGCAGCATCTCGCGGGTTAACTGTGGCCTTGGTTGAGCGCGAAGACCTCGCTTCTGGCACCTCTTCGAAGAGCAGTAAGTTAATTCACGGCGGACTTCGCTATCTGCAACAAGGCGAAGTTCGACTTGTTTACGAAGCGTTACATGAACGCCAACGACTAAAGCGCAATGCCCCACACCTGGTGCAAACTTTGCCGTTTATGATTCCAATTCTTAAACGAGATGGTGTTGTCTCAAAAAAGATTGCGCGCGCACTTGGCTCAGCAATGTGGATGTATGACCTAACTGGTGGTTGGCGAATTGGAAAGTTTCATCGTCGACTCAAAGCCGATAAAGCATTTTTACATCTACCGACGATGCAGCGAGAGCGACTCGGGTCAGCGTATGTGTATTACGACGCGATGGCCGACGACGCGCGTATTTGTGTCTCACTTGCGCGCACCGCAATCAGCCATGGCGCAGTTATTTCGAACTACACGGCTGTTGACAAAATTTTGCATGACGACATTGGCAACACGCGCGGCGTTCAAGTCACAACATCTGATGCAGAAACTTTTGAAGTTCAAGCGCGATTAGTTATCAACGCTGCTGGCGTCTGGTCAGATGAAGTTTTGACTACCGATCTTGGCTATGACCCAGACAGCATTCGGCCAGCAAAAGGCGTTCATCTAACTGTTCCCTGGAAGAAAGTTCGCAACGACATAGCTGTTGTCATTCCGGTTCCAGGTGACAAGCGCAGTTTGTTTCTCGTGCCGTGGATCTCTAATTTTGACGGCACTTACCAGTACACATATATAGGTACTACCGATACTGATTATCAAGGTTCAATTGACGACCCTCAGTGCACCAGCACAGATATTGACTACGTACTTAAAGCGCTTAATGCCGCTGTAACAACTGATGTCACTCGCGACGACATTACAGCGGTCTGGTCGGGGCTTAGACCACTCGTCAAAAGTGTGAGTGGTGAAAAAATTAGTTCTCGCACAGCCGATCTTTCGCGACGACACAAAGTCGCCACAACTAAATCTGGAATGATCACTGTGACAGGCGGAAAGCTCACGACATATCGCAAAATGGCCGAAGATGCCGTAGACCAAGCAGTTTTGTCGCTCGACAAAAAGGCACGTTGCAGAACCAAGGGCTTGTCGTTCATCGGAGCCAGTTCGAAAAGCGTTAAAAATAAAGATGCTCGCGAACAGCACCTCTTCTCACGCTTTGGTAGCGAAGCAAAAATCGTCACAGATTTGATCAAGCGAGATGCAAGCCTTGGCGAGCAATTGATTCCGGGTCTGCCTTACCTGCGTGCTGAGGCTATTTTTGCCGTAACACACGAGATGGCTAACACCCTTGACGATATTCTTTCGCGTCGAACCAGAAGCCGAATAATTAATCGACGCGCAACTGTCGCTAATGCACGCGATGTTGCAAAATTAGTTGCACCATTGCTCGGTTGGTCAGAGCAAGAGATTGCTAAGCAAGTTCTGGCATTCGCCAACTCTTGCTCGCTAGAGGATGAAGCCTCAGTAACTGTTTAAGGAGAATTCATGACAACAACTCACCCAACTCCACCGATTGAATTCTCAGCAGACATCAGTCAAATCACCGATCGTTTTCAAACAACAACTAAACCGCTATCTGAATCGTTTCTCGCCGATTTAAATAAAATTTGTCAAAGTTCAAACGAACTTGCCGATCGTGTTAAGCACTCGCGTGACTGGTGGCCACTGGCAATGCACTGGTCGCTTAATGCGCAGACCGCTCGACGAGCAGACGTAATCTGTCGACCAACAACAACGAAACATATCAGCGACATCGTCGCACTTTGCTCAAATAACTCAGTACCGATAACAGTTTCAGGCGGACGCTCGGGAGTATGCGGTGCGGCTATTCCATTATTTGGTGGCGTCGTAATTGACATGACATCGCTCGCTGGCGTTATCAGCGTTGATGAGATTTCGGGACTTGTTGAAGTACTCCCTGGCACCTTCGGCCCAGATCTCGAAAATGATCTGCGAGAAAAACACGGTCTATCTGTTGGCCATTTTCCTCAATCATTTGATATCTCAACTGTCGGTGGATGGATTGGTTCTCGTGGCGCGGGACAGTTCTCAACGCGATACGGGAAAATCGACGACATGGTTGCTGGCCTCGAAGTCGTACTCGCCGACGGCTCGGTAATTCTCACAGGCACCGAACCAGCAGGTGCGGCTGGCCCAAGTCTCACGTCATTATTCATCGGCAGCGAAGGTTCACTTGGGATTATTAGCAAAGTTTGGTTGCGCGCGCATCCGATCGCCCCAGCCGAACGACGTGCGGCCTACATGTTCGGCTCATTCGCTGATGCAGTTGAGGCGATGCGACTAGCAATTCGCTCGGGAGCAACTCCAGCGGTATTGCGACTTTATGACGAACGCGAGAGCAAGCGCGCTCACGGTGGAGACGGTACTCAATGCGCGCTATTAGTTCTTGACGAAGGAGAAAATATATTGATAGACGCGATGATGAAAGTTGTCGATAATGCGTGTATCGCGAATAACGCACAGTCAGCAGATGTGGCACTAGTCGAACATTGGATGAATCATCGCAACGACACAAGTGGGTTGCAAGCTTTATCAAAAAAAGGATTTGTAATCGACACGATGGAAGTTGCTGTTTGTTGGTCAAAAGTAAATCAAGTCGCCGAGACTGTAAAGAAATCAATCATGACCGTTACTGGTGCGAGAAGTGCAAGCTGCCATATTTCACACAGTTACATTGATGGTGCGTGTATTTACTTTACTTTTGTAGCCGAGCCAACGTCCAACACTCTTGAAGCGATCGAAATTTCTTACGAAGCTATTTGGAATGCAGCACAGAACTCAGCACTCGATGCAGGCGCGAATCTTTCGCACCACCATGGGGTCGGCATCAACCGTGCGAAATTTATCAAGCGTGCTCTTGGGCCAGCTCACGATGTATTAGCAGCGATTAAACACGCGCTTGACCCAAACGATATTTTGAATCCTGGCAAATTAGGTTTCGCTTCAAGTCGCGGCGAAATAAAAACAAAGAAGTAGCACTGTGAGCATTCTGGTTGTCGATGTCGGCACTAGTGGTCTACGTGCCGCAGTCGTACGCCAAGACGGCTCTGTGCATTTCTTGAATTATGAATCTTGTCGACCAGATACCCCCAGTTCTGGACTTGTTGAATTTGATCCGCAAAAAATGGCCGATGCTGTTTTACGAGTATGCAATGCGACGATTGCACAATCCAAAAATTCAGACACAATAGAGGCAGTTGGCATAACCAATCAGCGTGCATCGACAGTGATGTGGAGTAAATCAACCGGCAAACCACTTGGCCCCGCACTTGGCTGGCAAGACTTGCGAACCGTTTTTGACTGCATCACTGCAGCTTCTGAACATTCAATCAAACTTGCGCCAAATCAGACAGCTACCAAAGCGGCGTGGATGATTCAGAACTATGTCGTGGCGAAAAATCTCGATTTCAGCGACGTTCGAATTGGCACGGTTGATTCATGGATCGCATCGGTACTTTCTAACAACAAACTGCACGTGACTGACTCAACTAATGCAGGGGCCACGGGTTTATGCACGCTTGATGCTTCGTCATGGTCTGAGCGAATATGCGATTTACTAAAAGTTGACGTCGCCATGCTTCCAAAAATTGTCAAGTCAACCGGTGTGATCGGCAACGCAACTGCTTTGCCTGGTTCACCACCAATCGCATCGTTAATTGGTGATCAACAATCATCACTAATCGGTCAAGGATGCATTAATAGCGGTGCGACGAAAATAACTTTTGGTACTGGCGGGATGCTCGATGTATTCACCGGTACAACCAGCCCAACAAAAATGCAGCGCTCAGAAAACGGTAGTTATCCACTAGTGGCTTATAGCGACGAGCAAACAACTTTCTGGGCAGCTGAGGCGATAATGCTTTCTGCAGGGACGAACATCGAATGGCTTCGTGATGATTTGCAAATTATTTCAACAAGTCAAGAAAGCCATGAGATTGCAATGCAAGTTAATGATTCAGGTGGCGTAGTTTTTGTGCCCGCGCTTTTTGGACTTGGCACACCACACTGGGATTACGGCGCACGCGGAACTTTGCTCGGCTTAACTCGCGGCACGACTCGAGCCCATATAGTTCGAGCAGTTCTAGAAGGCATCGCACATCGTGGAGCCGACATGCTCGATGCAGTGATTGCCGACACTAAACTCTCTGTAACTTCGTTGCGAGTTGACGGCGGCATGAGTCAAAATTTGATGTTTATGCAATCTCTAGCCAATACGACTGGATTGAATATCGAAATCTCGCCTGTAACTGAAGCCACTACTCTTGGCGCAGCGTTTCTGGCGGGCATCGCAGTGGGCACTTGGCCCTCAATTAACCAAGCCACGGGCACCACCAAACCCGCGAAAGTAGTAACCCCGACCGAAAAACTTGATCGTGCACAATGGCACGAGGCAGTCACTCGTTCGCGTGGGTGGATTCCATCATTATCGAGTCTTGACTTCTAAATTCGTCTAGATTTAAACGATGCTTTCACCTTCTGATACGAAACTTCTCGCGTTCGCGCAAACGCTAGAACTCACGACCCGTGACATTTACGCAGTTGTATTGACCCGCAAATCGCTGAGCGATGATGAGAGTGCATTGCTTGAACAATTTCACTCCCACCATGTTGCATACGAGCAAGCTTTAAATGGTTTGTTATCAAAGAATGCAGCAAACAAACGTGATGATGTTACTTATGCAAGTTTTGATGCAAAACTTTCTGAAGCACAAAACATTTGGGTAGCACTTCTAGAAATTGAAAACATAATGATTGCAAGCCATACAAAAGCTATTGAGACAATCGAGTCGGCAAAAATTGCCGCACTTATTGCATCAATAATCACTGTCGAGGCCCGACATGCAGCCATACTTGCCAGCCAGACAACAACAAATATCTCAACGGCGCTAGATAACAATACCTCAGCATTGGTTGCATCATGAGCACGTTCACTCGACGCGAACTTCTTAGGTTGAGCGGAGTCTCAATCGCATCAGGGCTAGTACTTGCTGCATGCGGAAAACAAGTAGGACTCGTTGAAGATAATGCAATCACAGTTCTTGGGCAATCGCCGGTTACGACACCATTGGCTGACGTCGAAGTAACTGATGCAGTCTTGCTGCGCACAGCTGCATCACTTGAATACAACGCGATTGAAACATATGCAACAGCGCTAGATCTAGGGGTTTTCACTGGCGATCTACGGAAAGTCGCTGAGATTGCAAAACGTTTTTCTGCTGACCACAACGAACACGCCAATGCTGTTAACTCGCTTGCAGTGAAATTCGGAGCCAAAGAATTTCGTTGCAGTAATACTCGAATTTCAGAGTCGTACATTTTGCCAGCGTTGAAATTAATTACTGCTGAAGATAATCCAAACCAAGCAATTGACATTGTGGCACTTGCCCACGCTGTTGAAAATCTTGCAGCGCAAACGTACCAGGGCGTTGTTTCACTGCTATCCGATCCGATGCTGCGCGCAGATGCAATTCGCATCGGCCAACAAGAGGCCCGACATGCTGCGATACTCGCACAGATTTTGAATCCTGGTCTAAAAAATGTTGGACCGACCTCAGACCCGAAGACTGGCAAGCCAAATATTGCCGCCGTTCCAACAGAATTTGGCTCGCTCGCAAACATTCAACTAGTAATCGGCAAACCAAAGCCTGATGGCACTCGAACTACGTTGCTTCTTGAAACACCAAGTCTTAACTCATTGGTTTACGACTTCGTCGCCTGCGAAGCTTAAATCTCGCGCCGTACACTTAAACCAACGGTGAGTCGGTCAGACGACCGCAGTGTTGTGGTGCTTGCATCGCGACATTGAGGAAAGTCGGGACTTCACAGGACAAAGTGCTGGTGAAAGCCAGATCGGGGTGACCTGATATTACGTGCAACAGAAAATAAACCGCCGATGGATGAATCTCGCAAGATATTTATCACAGGTAAGGATGAAACGGTGCGGTAAGAGCGCACCAGCGCAGGTGGCAACAGTTGCGGCTTGGTACGTCACTTGAAGCAAGGCCATGCAGAGGGCATGAACTGTCCGTTTGCTTTCGAGCAACCCTCGGGTAGGCCGCATAGATGGATGGTCGTCAGGATCAATAGGAAACTATTGAAACTACAAAATCCCGCTTATCGACCGACTCACTGTTACCCCAAGATTGCTATGCCAACTGGGGTAATCTTTAGACACAACAAGTGAAGGGTTTTATGAGCGTATTTTTAATTGCTGAAATTGGAATCAATCACAATGGCAGTCTTGACATCTGCAAGCAGCTGATAGATGTTGCTGTAAGCGCGGGTGCCGACGCCGTCAAATTTCAGAAGCGAACTCTTGAACTTGTCTACACCCAGGAACTTTTGGACTCTCCTCGCGAGAGCCCTTGGGGAACCACTCAACGTGATCAAAAAGAAGGCTTAGAACTAAGTTCTGACGATTATAAAGAAATTGATAGGTACTGCAAGTCACTCAACATTCAGTGGTTCGCTTCCGCTTGGGATCTTGAAAGCCAAAAATTTCTCAAACAATTTGAGTGCAAATACAACAAGGTTGCTTCAGCGATGATCGTTTACGAAGAATTACTTGAAGCCATTGCGGCCGAGAAAAAATATACCTTTATCTCAACTGGGATGAGCACGAAAACAGACATTGACAAAGCTGTTGCAATTTTCAGAAAAGCCGATTGCCCATTTGAGTTAATGCACTGTGTGTCGACTTACCCAATGGATGATAGAGATGCCAACTTGCGTCGTATCGAAACATTACGGAATACATACAAATGCGATGTTGGCTATAGCGGTCACGAAACAGGACTAGCCGTTTCATACGGTGCGATGGGATTTGGAATTTCTTCTCTTGAGCGGCACATCACACTTGATCGTGCAATGTATGGTTCAGACCAGGCTGCATCACTCGAACCAGTTGGGTTTAGATCTTTACTAGGTGGCATCCGAAAAATTGAGTCTGCAATCGGAGATGGCTCAATTGAAATGAACCCGAAAGAGAAGTCGGTAGCAGATAAATTACGCGGTCATTTGCCGAAAAAATAGGGTCCTGGCTTCAAATGGCGGATATCAGACAAAAGATCACTTCTGACTTAACAGAATCGGAGAAGGTCCACAGCTTGATTGCAAGCAGTGCGATCATCTGCGGTCAATTAGCAGAACTCTCAGCGCGATGTTTGTCGTCATTACGAAACAGTGGAAAAATTATTTTTGCCGGCAACGGTGGAAGTTTTGCCGACTCTCAGCACCTAGCGGCAGAACTTATTTCAAGATTACAGTTTGACCGCGCTCCTCTTCCAAGTGTCGCATTAGGTACCAATAGTTCATCAACTACAGCTATTGGCAATGACTACGGTTACGAATTTATATTCGCGCGCGAGCTACAGGTAATTAGCAATGAAAATGATGTCTTTATTCCCATTAGCACGAGTGGAAACAGCAAAAACATTCTTTCAGCAATTGATGTTGCTACAAATAAAGGATTACATGTTTGTGGTCTCACCGGGGAATTCGGTGGTCAACTTGCAACCAAATGCGAGAGCATCAAAATACCATCGAGCCGAACTGAAAGAATTCAAGAGGGACATATCTTGGTAGGCCACGTGTTATGTGGATTAATAGAAGATGGATATTTCTCAAAATCGTGATGGGTACTAACACCTCCGAAATTTTGCCCTTATCGGCGAAAAAGATTGGTGTGATGCAAGGACGGCTGTTACCAAAATACAACGGGCGCTATCAAGCCCATCCAATTGGGTATTGGGAAGACGAATTTGAGATTGCGGCGTCACTTGGCCTTGATTTGATTGAGTTTATTCTTGACTACAACGATTATGAAGACAATCCCCTCATGTCTGTAAGTGGTTGCAGAGAAATTAAAGAAATTTCTAACCAAAGTGGTGTCCATGTCAAGACTGTTTGTGCTGACTATTTTATGGAGGCTCCCTTACACTCGACTGAATTACAAGTTGCGACTTTGAGTGCCGCGGTTCTAAGAGAACTGATATCAAATGCTCAAAATATTGGGATAACCGACTTAATTATTCCTTTAGTAGATCAATCAAGTGTCGCGACCTTAGAGAGCCAAGATCGGTTCATCAATGCACTCACTCCGTTTTTAATCGATCTAGAAGCCAAAAACATAAACCTAAACCTTGAAACAGATTTAGGACCAAGTGAATTTAAAAATCTGTTAGATCAGATTGATTCAAAACGAGTAACGGTTAACTACGACACCGGCAACAGCGCTGGGCTCGGTTATGACCCTGCACAAGAGTTTGCTGCATATGGACATCGAATTACCGATATCCATATTAAAGATCGCGTTAATGGTGGGTCATCAGTTTGTCTTGGACAAGGCAGCGCAGATTTCGCCAAGATTTTCAAGTGCGTTCAAGATTGCGGATACAACGGTCCTTTCATTATGCAAGCGTTTCGTGATGATGAAGGCCTCGAGATTTTCAAAACTCAATTAACTTGGCTTCGCTCGCTGATTAATAGCATTGACGAAAGCAACGGTATCTGACCATGGATCTCGATCTGGCTGAAAAAGTTGTAGTAGTCACTGGTGCTACTGGGGGAATCGGCTTAGCTATTGCGCAGCAATTTCTCGAAGAAGGTTGCATGGTTGCGTTACTGGCAAGAGATATTGACCGATTAGAACGGACTTCAAACAAGTTAAATAGCAATCATGACCCTAAAAATATCATCTCTATTTCAGTTGACTGTGGAATTGAGAAACAGCTCAATGACGCAATCTCCAAAATTAAAAATACTTGGTCAAAGATTGATATCGCGATAGCGAATATTGGGGATGGTAGGAGTGAGAACGTTGCTATTCCTTCAAGTGAATCTTTCAAAAATGCATTTGAAACCAACCTTCAAACTGCGGTAAATCTCGCAAGAGCTACACAAGATGAACTGCGAAGATCTCATGGCAACCTGTTATTCATTTCATCAATAGCAGGACTAGAAGTAATCGGTGCGCCAACTGATTACTCAATTGCTAAATCCGCATTAACAGCGCTCTCAAAGCAGCTTGCTCACAAACTTGCACCAGAAATACGCGTCAACTGCATCTCCCCAGGGAACATATTTTTTGCAGGCGGACGTTGGGAAGAATTAATCAAATCCGATGGCGAATCCGTCCAAACGATGATTAGAGATACTGTTCCATTAGAAAAATTCGGAACACCCGAAGACGTCGCCAATGCCGCCGTCTTTTTATGTTCACCGCGGGCGGCATTCATAACCGGATCGTCTCTAACAATTGACGGTGGGCAGACAGTTGCGAGTCGCTGAGTTCGTAGCATGAATCAATTTTCATTAACGAATAAAGTCGTAGTCGTCACGGGAGCTGCCGGCTTGCTAGGAAAGAATCATGTACAGGCAATTGCAAATGCTGGTGGCACTCCTGTACTGATAGACATCAACAGACCACGGTTGCAATCAACCGTCGAAGAATTTAAAAATACCTATAACACTGAATTTGTACACTTTGTTGTTGATATCACAGACGAGAATCAAGTTAAATCCTGCTGCGAAAAAATCATTCAAAACTTTGGCCATATTGATGGCCTAGTGAATAACGCAGCAAATAATCCTAAAATTGAGACAGATGAGATCAATGAGCAATCACGCCTTGAAAACTTCAACATCGAGAGCTGGCAGGAAGATATTTCCGTTGGGCTTACCGGTGCGTTTCTTTGCACGAAATATTTCGGCGCAGCAATTGCGAAGCAAGGTGGAAGCATTGTGAATATCTCTTCAGATCTTGGTCTAATTGCTCCTGATCAACGTTTATACGAAAAGCTTGGAATGCCGTCAGAAAATCAACCAGTAAAACCGGTCACTTACTCGGTTGTTAAAACCGGGCTAATTGGACTCTCTCGGTATACCGCAACCTATTGGGCAAAACAAGGCGTGCGATGTAATTCGCTTTGCCCAGGAGGAGTCGAAAATTCGCAAGATCCATCATTCGTAGCGAAATTAACTTCACTAATTCCGCTTGGAAGAATGGCAAAACAGAACGAATACCAAGGCAGCTTGGTTTTTCTGCTCAGTGATGCATCGAGCTATATCACTGGAACCGAATTGATTGCTGATGGCGGAAGAACCGCTTGGTGACAAACTAAATATCAGATCGTTTTAAGATGTGATGTGTCATTAAAGCCTCGCATTGATGGGCCATTTTCAGTAATTTCGATTCTTGAAATAGACGCGCGATCTAAGAGCATCCTCCAACACGAACCAACATCAGTTCCGATCGTCCAGGCGATCGCCGCCTTAATTGGTGAAACGTGACTTACGACTACGATATTTGCAGTACGTGCCACTTCAACCAGCTCATTTAGGGCCTCCCGTACTCGCAGGTCTAACTCAACAAGTGTCTCACCATTAGGTGGACGAAAATTATTATCGTCTCGCCATTCTTTCCAAGTGAGCGCGGAAACATCTTTCTGTAACATCCCATCGAAATCACCATAATCGAGTTCAATAAATCGCGGATCGACTTCAACTGGCAAACCAAAAGCATCCGCAGTTTGTTTAGCACGGATCAGTGGACTTGATACCACACGATCAATACTTTTAAGCACCGATGCAATTTCGACCGCCTGTTGTCGACCGACCTCGTCTAGTGGATGATCAATTCGTCCCTGTAATTTATTCCCAACATTTATTGCAGTACGCCCGTGTCGAACCAGGAAAAGCATCTACAAAACATCCTTTCGATTGAGTGACCCTGTTTTTAGAAAAGTGTGGCGACGGTGAGTGTCTGAGAGTGTGAAGTACTTCCAGGCGACTATGCAAGCGATGATTCCGAACAGTTCGAGCGGCAGATTGACCAACCCGCGCTCGATTGACGGCAGAGATTTATCGTCAACCGCAGTGCCAGTTAACGGCCACCAAAAGGTTTTCGTAGTAGCAAATGCGCCATCGTAAATTAGGTGCATAAACAAACCAATTGGTACTGCCAAAAGCCTTTGACGGATTGGGCGGCGACCAGCAGTTGCAATCATGATCGCAAACAACACGACGATGCTCGTCACAACACTATGCATCAAATTTTGCAACACATTTTGTGAGGTACCAAAAGCCAGAAACAGACCGTCAACCAAATCAGGAATCAACGCGGAAATCACCAGTACTCGATAATCAAATTTTGGATCGCGAAATACAAACCATACCGACCAAATAGACGTTGCAATAAACCAAAAAAACATCAGATTTTCAAACAGTCAGTTCACGTAAATCAAACAACTAGATAGCAGTCGCAATTCGGACACTCTGGAATTACATCTTCGGGGCATTTTTTGATTGCAGACAATTCAACCGTTGATAGATCAAGATGGCACGACTGGCAAGTTGCTTTATGTAAGTCGGCAACTGCTGGCGTACTTCGCTTATTTTTCTTGAGATCATAAAGTTTTATAAGTTCTGGGGCGATCATCGCAGACACAGTAATGCGCTTCGCCTCGAGTTCGAGTTTCGATTGCTCACACTGCTTTATCGCCAAAGCTAAAGCCCGTGTGGCCTGCTCAATAACTTCATTCTGTTTGATTATTTGATTACTCAACTCAACCTGCTGGCGATCAAATTGCTCAGCAACTTCTAGCAACGCCAGTTCTTTATCGTCATTAGCGCTTCGCACAGCGGTAGCCATTGTGATTTCATGTTGTAATGCTTCCGCCTCACGCGGGGCAATAATTGTTTTAAGTTGCTGGGCATATTTGGCAATCGACGACTCGCATTTCTTATTATCAATTTCAAGCAATTCAATGTCGTGTTGTGCAACTTTGAGTTGAGCCTTCACAGCAACCAACTCATTGTTGAAACCATTCAACACAGTCGTTGCCGCAGCAAGGTTTGTCCGCTCTGAAAGTGTTGCTAAATGATGCTTTAGCTGAAGCAACGCAGTGTCACAGCGTTGAAGCTCTAATAACTGTTTCAGTGATGCCACTACGGAGCACCATTCACAATTTGCACATTATTTTGTAGTGGCTTTGTGCAGTCAAAGAAATACAAACCTGGGCTGGTGCTTGGCACTGGCGAATACGGGTTTGAGTCGGTCGGCGCAATTGTTGTATCTGGAGTAAGCACGCTGATCACCACAGTATTGGCAACTGTCGGCTCAACGCCTTCTGGCGCAACAGTTGTTGTAGTTAATTTTGCTTCTTTTCTGGTGAGAGCAACCGTATTAACAGGAATTGTGCCAGACACAACTTGCGCTGGGCATTCAACACCTGGCAGATAAAGACGAAGTGGCTGTCGCGTTGGCGCAGGTGGCTTTGGAAAACTCAGTGTTTCAAGACCTTCATGAACATCATCCATATACGACTTCCAAATCATCGCCGGAAACATCGAACCCTGCACTCCTCCGCGACCAGCAATTACCGAAGCAAACTCTGGAACATTGCGTGAAGTCATTTTTGTATATCCTTTCGGATCACCAACCCAAACTGCTGTTGAAAATTGTGGAGTGAAACCCACAAACCAAGCGTTGGTGTTGTTGTCTTGCGTTCCGGTCTTGCCTGCGGCTTGGCGACCATCAGCAAGCGGCGTTCTCCGTGCTGTGCCAAACTCGATCACGCCTCGCATGATGTCGGCTGCGTTATTAGCAACATCACTAGGCAAAGTTTGTTCTGCAACTGCTTCCTCGTTCTCAAACAAAATCGTGCCCTTTGCGTCTTCAATTCTTTGAATCATAAATGGCTCGCGGTGTACCCCAGAATTAGCCAACGTTTGAGCACCCGATGCCATGTCCATTGCACTGAGTTCATTGGCACCCGTCGCCAAACTTGCGTAAGGCTGAATCGTATAAGTCTCCTTGCTCAACCATTCGGACGAGGCCATGCGATACATCGTGGCTACAACACGATCAAGACCAACTATCTGCGACAACTTGGCATAAGCGCAATTAATTGAAAGCCAAGTCATTGTTCTCAACGCAGCAGTTGGCTGACTCACACCTTTAGTGATTTCAAATGGCTCATCCAAATTTTCTGGATTAGGTAAAGTGCAGGGCAAAGTGCCATCTATCAAATCTTCTGGTTGCACACCTGCTTGCAACGCTGCCGCCAGAATAAAAAACTTGATGCTTGAACCAGTTTGCCGTCGACGTAATGCCAAGTTAACTTCGCTTTGTCCAGCTTTGAAACCTGGGCCACCAACCATCGCGCGAATCGCACCGGTTTTTGAATCCAAAGAAACAAGCGAGGCTTGTATCCCAGCTTTATTTACAGGCAACTGATTTTTAACTGCTTGCTCGGCGGCAGCTTGAGCCTCCAAATTAAGCGTTGTGTAAATCTTGAGACCACCTCTGAAAAGTGCGTTATAGCGTTGCTGATAAGTCGTGCCCAACAAATCGCTTCGGTTCAACAAATAATCCTTTGTGAATTCAGTGAAGTAGGTTCGCTCAAGATTTGAATTTTCGACCTTGGCCAGAACCTCAGGGATCTCAGGTTTCTCACCGATTTTGGTTCTCTCATCTTGACTGAGCAGCCCAGTTGCGACGAGTCGATCAAGAACTTCCAAATACCGTGCGCGAGAACTATCAGGATGCGAGATCGGATCATAAGTTGAAGGCGCCTGAATAAGCCCCGCAAGAAATGCGCCGTTGAGCAAAGTCAACTCGCTGACACTTTTACCAAAATATCTTTCGGACGCAGCCTGCAGACCGTAAGTGTTGTTGCCGAGATAAATCGTGTTGAGATATCGCTCAAGTATTGTGCGTTTTGGAACTTGCTTTTCAAGCATCGTGGCATAGCGAGCCTGCAAAACTTTGTAACGACCATTGCGGTCAAAACCAGCGAGAAACTCGTTCTTGACAACTTGCATCGTGATCGTGCTCGCGCCCTGCTTGGCACCAGATTGCGTATTCGACAAAATCGCCCGGGTGAACGAACGCAAATTGACACCTTTGTGACGGTTAAATTCGTTGTCTTCAAGCGCCAAAATCGTTGCCACGACATCGACCGGGATCTTGTCAATATTCAGAATTTGGCTATTCTCCAGTTGATATACGCCGATTTGCTTGCCGGTTTCATCAAACACATAACTTCGCTCGGCGAGGCCAGAGAATCCAGTCAAGGTTGGCGGCACCTGCGTGTGAGAGTTCAAAATCCCCCAAACTCGCGGCGCCATCGCCGTCACAGTTGCCGCAATAAACATTGCACCTGCGATCATCACGGCCACTAGGCGCGTAACAAACAGGCCTCGAGGGGTGCTTGTTGCGCGAAGAATCTTCTTCACCACATATCTAATCTACTTGCAATCGAAGTTCGCGAGTCTCCACGGTGACATTGATTGAGCACGGAGAGTAACATTTTCGGATGACTTCTACGAAACCAATAATTCGACCGTTTAGATTTGGTGTTCAAGCGAGTAAAGCTGGTTCACGAAAAGAGTGGGTCGAACTGGCAAAAACCACAGAAGATAATGGCTTTAGCACTTTGACTATGCCAGATCACTTCACCGATCAACTCGCACCAGTGCCGGCGCTAATGAGCGCTGCCGATGCAACTTCAAAACTTCGAATAGGTGCACTCGTTTGGGATAACGACTACAAACATCCAGTTGTACTTGCAAAAGAATTAGCGACGATGGATCTTCTATCGGATGGCCGTCTTGAAATTGGGATTGGCGCAGGATGGATGGCAACTGACTACGAACAATCTGGCATGGTTTACGACAAGCCTGGCGTGCGCATTGACCGCTTTCTCGAAGGACTCGAAATCATCAAGCGCGCAATGACCGGAGAAAAGTTTTCGTTCACTGGCGCACATTACAAGATTACGGATTATGTTTCTGCGCCTTTGCCAGTGCAAAGACCATGTCCACCAGTATTGATTGGTGGTGGCGGACCGAGAGTTCTCAAACTCGCCGCACAACTTGCCGACATTATCGGGATTAATCCATCAATGAAAGATGGCGTTGTCAATGCCGAGACAATCACTCATATGACCGCTGACGCAGTTGCCGAAAAAATTAAAATCGTAGAAAATGCTGCAGGTGCGCGAATGCAAAATATTGAACTCAATATTCGTACTTTCTTAGTCAATATTCGAGATAGCGCCGACGAAGCGATTAATGGCACAGCAAACATGTTCAAAGTCGCGCCTGAAATGATCGCCAACTCACCGTTCGCGTTAATGGGACCACCTGCAAAAATCGCAGAAGACTTGCTTGCGCGCCGTGAACGCTGGGGATTGTCTTACATCATTGTTGGTGGCGAAGACGTCAACAGTTTTGCGCCAGTTATTAAAATTCTCGCCGGGAGATAACTAGTAGTTAATAGCCGGGCACGATCGCGCGCTTAACAGGGCGGTCCCACCCAGGTTGGCCAGTCGGCTTTGGGCTCGGCCACAATCCTGGTCCCATTTCCATGATTCCGTGGTGCGTGTTGTATTCGCCAAGAAGATTCAAAAACGGAACCGCATCAAATGCTTCTGGCCCGCGCACACCAACTCCCTTCCAACTTCCGTTTGCAAGCAACTCAAGAGCAACGACCGGACACATCGCAGTTTGCCACAGCACTGCTTGCGAACCCCAGTCACGCATTGTCGTTTCATTGTCGGCAACGTGATACAAATAAACTTCGCGTGGCTTACCGTCGTATGTGCCCTTGACCCATGTGCCTGCACATGTTCGACCATGCATCAAATGACCAAGTTTTGCAGGATTAGGTAGTACCGCGGCCAACACATCTCGTGGTGAAACAGATACATCGCCAACGCGAATTTTCTCATTACTGTCAAGACCCAAGTATGCGAATGTTTTGAGCCAGTCAATAAATTCTGCACCAAGACTGTATTTAAATGTCACTCGGTTGCAATCAATCTCACGTGGGATCATGATTACTTCTTCGTGCTCAACATTTACACACTCGTATGCGCCAATACCCGCCGGGAAGTGGAAGATCTCGGGCTCACTAAAACAATCAGTTGTGAACAGACCGCGTTTTTTCTCCCAAACGACAGGTGGGTTTAGAGTTTCCTCGATGGTTGTCCAAATTGAAAATGTCGGTGCGAAATCTAAACCGTCAATAGATAAGTTCGAGCCATCACGCACGCCGATCTCATCGATTGTGTCGAACAGATGATCAGATGCGTATCGCGCAAACACATTGCTCAGGCCTGGTTCGACGCCCATTCCGACTAGCGCAAGCAAACCTTTTTCTTTCCAACGTTCATCTGAAGAAATTTGATCTTTACCAAGTGGCTCGCCCACCTCTTCGTATGGGTTGGTTGGGTGTGGCTTGCTCAAATTCATCGCCATATCGAGGTATGTACAGCCCGCTTCAAATGCGGCTTCGAAAATCGACTCATTTAAACGTGGGTCACAAGCGTTGACGATTACATCGGCCTTAACCCGTTGAGCCAATGCGACTATGTCTGTCTTGCTACGAGCGTCAACTTTGGCTGACGAAAACCGACCAGGATCTTCGAGTTTGGCGATTATCTCGTCACCGCGACCTGAGTTAATATCGGCCAAAACAAAGGAGTCAAAGAAACTACGAGTTTCGGCGATTGAGGCCATACCGCCTCCAACCCCACCGGCACCTATCACAAGAATGTTCGCCACAATAAGCCTGATTGCTTTTCTCGTCGTTTCTCGGGTGAAACGAGCTACCTAAGGCTATCGCTCATCTCTAACAAACGGCTGACCAAGCATTTTCGGCGCGCCCAGCAGGCGACGGGCACGTGGAGTTGACAGTGCAACCAAAACAACAAGTGTCATCAAATATGGAAACATCGAAACAATCTCTGATGGCAAAATATTTATTTGTTGACCCTGCAACGTAAACGGAACTTGCAGACAAAAACCAAATAACACTGCGCCAGCAATTGCCCGCAAAGGTCGCCAAGATGCAAACACTACAAGTGCGAGTGCAATCCAACCGATTCCGTTTGTCGTAGCTGACTGGTTCCACGCTGCGGCGCGCGCAAACATATACCAGCCACCACCAAGTCCTATTAGTGCACCACCCGCAACCGTATGCACATACCGAATTCGCTTGACTGAAACACCTTGCGCATCAACGGTGGCTGGCGCATCACCTGTCGCTCGCAGAATTAAACCAGGTCGAGTGCGATGAAGATATAGCGAGATGACCAATGCCAACAACCAAGTCGCATACGTAATTGGATCGTGCCCAAAAAAAATCGGACCAATAATTGGAAGATCAGACAATACGCCGAAATCAATTTTTTCAATAATCACCGGACGCGATTTACCTTCAATTGGCTTGCCTATGAATTGGGATAGCCCTGTCCCAAAAATAACCATCGCGAGACCTGAAACTATTTGATTAGCTCGCAAGGTAACGGTCAATGTTGCATGTACTAACGCCATTGCCGCACCAACAATTATTGAAGACCCAAGCGCTAGCCATAACTGTCCAGTCGAATCGCCCACAACAAAAGCAGTGACGGCACCCATCAATAAATAACCTTCAACACCAAGATTGATAACACCAGATCGTTCAGTGATCATCGCGCCAAGTGAGGCCAAAATAAGAGTTGTTGCGATACTGATTGCATCAGCAAATGTCAGAAGCCATACATTTGAGTTCATACTGAGACTTTCACATTTTGCACAACACGAGTTACAACAACCCTGTTGCGTCTAAAAATTTCGCCACCAAGAGCGAACAACAACACTGCTCCTTGCAGCACGACTGCGATAGCAATTGGCACCGGATCTGACGAAGCCTGTAATGCAGAACCGCCAACACGAAGACCAGCAAATAGAACCGCAGTAATAATTACCGCGACAAAGTTATATCGCGCAAGAGCAGCGACCACGATGCCGGCATAACCAAGACCAGTTTGCAATAGACCCGGATCAACTTTGCCAGCGGGGCCGACGACATACATTGCTCCGCCTAATCCCGCAAGCGCTCCAGAAACAAGCAGAACAGAAGTCGTTAACCAAATACTATTCATACCGGCATACCGAGCTGTTTGCGGAGAGTCAGCGAAAACAGAAGTTTCATATCCATAATTTGAGCGACGCACAAACCAAAATAAAAAGACTGCGAGGATGATTGAAATAATTAGAGTCGGATAAGTATTAGTTGTACCGAACGACTCAAATCTCGCACTCTCACCAATCAGCCGGCCTTGTGGAAACGGAGTTGACGGGTCTCTAAAAAAACCGCGTGAGCCATATATGAAATAATTGATCAAATTAAGTGCCACATAATTCAGCAATAAAGTACTGACAATTTCGCTTGTGCCCATCCGCGCACGCAAAAGTGCTGGCACAAGAACCCACACTGCCCCAAAAAGGGCGCCAGTAACAAGCACCACGGGCACAGCAATGAATTGATTCAAATGTGGGGCGAGTGCGATACCCGCCCATGCGCCGCCGACCATGCCGAGATACAACTGACCCTCTTGACCGATGTTGTATAGATTCATGCGAAACGCAAACGCTGCAGCCAAACCAGTACAGACAAGAGGCGTCGCCAAACCAAGCGTGTCTGTGATTCCATAAAAACTTGTATAGCCGTTGTCCAGCAAGTCGCGATACGTACGAATTGGTGGATGCCCAGTAATCAACAAGAACACTCCACCGACGACTAGAGCGAACAACACCGAAAACACCGGCACAACGACAACAAGCCAACGCGGTGAAATCAATCGAGCTTCAAGCTGAACGCGAGTGCCACCAATAATCACGACGCCAGCCCCGCCATTGCTCGACCAACTTTTTCAAAATCGTCTGCCACACCTTTTGCTTCGAGCACTATCGAACCTCTATACAAAACAAGTACCCGATCGGCCAAAGTCATAACTTCATCGAGATCTTCACTGATTAGAAGAATCGCTTTACCGTTTTTTCGCGCATCATCAAGAAGCGCATGTACTGCTTCAACTGCACCAACGTCTAAACCTCGAGTTGGTGAACAGACGACTAATACACGCGACGCATCAGTCGAAAACAGTTCACGCGCAAGTAAAACTTTTTGCGCATTACCACCCGAAAGTTTTCGGGTTGGGGTCAATGGCCCAGGCGTCTTAATCTCCAATTTCTTAATAAAAGCCTCTGCCTCAACAAAGGCATTTTTGCGATCAACGAGAAATCCGCGATCGCGAGTCAGTAAAAGATTGTCAACCATTGAAAGCGACGGCGCAAGACCGGTGCCAAGTCGATCTTCAGGTACATATGCCAGACCAGCCCGGCGAGTTGCTCGCGCGCCTAAACCGACTGTCGGTATGCCACAAACGGTTACTGCGCCTTGACTCGGTTGCCGCAAGCCCGAAATCACTTCGGCAAGATCACGTTGGCCGTTTCCTGAAACTCCAGCAATGCCCAAAATTTCACCAGATCGAACTCTGAGGTTTATATCTGAAAGAAGATTCGGCTGATTCGGCTGACTTTGCGATTGATCGTGCGACAAATGAACTTGCGAAACCGAGAGCAACACATCGCCTGAAGTTGAAGTTCCGCGACGCGGTGCAAGAGTAATTTCGCGCCCGACCATAAGTTCTGCGAGTCGACTAGCGTTCGCTTCACCGCGTTTGACTGAACCAGTAACTTTGCCGTCACGCATAACTGTGATGCGATCAGAAATATCTACAACCTCACCCAGTTTGTGGCTTACAAAAACAACTGATTTACCAGCGCTAGTCATCGCCCTAACAGTTTCAAATAGTTTTATTACTTCTGGCGGCGCAAGTAGTGCCGTCGGCTCGTCAAGCAACAACACTTCAGCACCGTGATACAGCGCCTTAACAATTTCAACTCGTTGCCTTTGCCCAGCGGATAATTCACCGACAACTGCTCGCGGGTCAAGAGGTAAACCAAACTTTTCACTCACTTCAGAAACTTTGGCTTCAATGTCTTTTGGTTGCAAAACAAAAGAAAGCCCTTTGCTGCCAAGCACGACATTCTCAGCAACTGTGAAACGATCTACTAATCGAAAGTGCTGATGAACCATTGCGATTCCATGACTTAATCCACTGCGCGGGCTTGACAATCTAACTTCTTTACCGTTGCGCAAAACTGATCCTTCATCAGGACGATACAAACCACTCAAAATTGATGCGAGTGTGCTTTTGCCGGCGCCATTCTCACCTAACAACGTGTGCACTTCACCTCGCGCGACGTCAAAGTTAACGCGCTGATTTGCGATTACGCCAGGAAACCTCTTCGTTACATTTTGTGCCGACAACGCTGAAGGGGTCGCACCGTTTTCACGATGCGACCCCTGCGTCGCCTCCAAGGAGGCATTCATCTTTACTTATAATCCTTTATCGATCAGAAGTATTTATCAGAAGTATTTATCAGCCCTTGGTGGAGCCGATTACACCTTCAACGAAGTACATCTGACCTAGCAAATCACCAAGCGGAGCAACTACACCCGCAGCGATTTGTTCTTTTCCTTCGTTGTCATTGATTGGTCCAGTGAAAGGCGCGAACGAACCATCAATTATTGCTGCTGCTTTCGTAGCAATAGTTGCTTGTGTGTCTGCACTTACCGACGAACCAAACGCACCAAGTTTTACGGTGCCATCTTTCATGTTGCCGTAGTACTGACCAGCATCACCCGCAAGACAGGTTCCACCAGCAAGCGATTTAGCAGCTGCGATGTAATAAGGACCCCAGTCCCAAATTGGAGCTGTCAACCATGTATCTGGGAAGTCTCCAGCTTTTGTATCTGAGTTATAGCCGACCCACTTCGCGCCAGCCTCTTTTGCTGCTTCGCCAGTTGCTGTTGAATCTTGGTGCATGCCAAGAACGTCAGCGCCTGCTTGCAACAATGACTGTGCTGCTTCTTTTTCTTTAGCTGGATCAAACCAAGTTGATGTCCATGAAACTTGAACAGTTGCTTTTGGATTCACTGAACGTGCACCGAGTGTGAACGCGTTGATTCCACGCACAACTTCTGGAATCGGGAACGCCGCGACGTAGCCCAATTTCCCACTCTTTGATGCCGCTCCTGCTGCGATACCAGAAAGGTAACGGGCTTCTTCGGCAGCACCGAAATAAGTTCCCAAGTTTGGTGCAGTCTTATAGCCAGTTGCGTGCTCGAAGCAAACATCCGGATACTTTCCTGCAGTCTCAACCATTGGGTCCATGTAGCCAAACGATGTTCCGAAAATTAAGTTGTAGCCATCTCGCGCGAGTTTGTCGAAAGTTGCTGTCGAATCGGCACCTTCTGCAATATTCTCAAGGCGAGTCACTGTGATACCGAGTTCGGCTTCAAGTTCTGCGATTCCTTGATCGTGTTGATATGTGTAACCAGCGTCACCAGGAACACCGATGTATACAACGGCGACTTTCAAGTTGCTGTAATCAGCTCCTGCTTCTGGCGCTGCAGTTTCTGCAGGCGCTGCTGTATCTGTTGTTGCGCTATCGCTGCCACCACATGCTGCGACACCAAGTACCGCTGCTAGTGAGAAAGCGAGAGCTGAAAATTTACTTCTCATGTGTTCTCCCCTTGTTTAGATTTCGCCAATTGGCTACAAGGACATTAACACCTCTCGTAATAACCGCCCGAGAACGCTTGTTTTGATTGGTCTTGAGGTTTACAGATTGTAAACAACGTGAATTACTCAGCCAGCTCATTTCTAAGAAAATTAAGCGCACTAATGACCGACAACTGCCGCATTTGCTCTCGGCCTATCGGCAGATGCATCGTCATTGACTTTGTTGAACCGTCAGGCATCGCCACACCAACACAAAGCGTGCCAACTTTTACGCCCTGCTGCTCATCTGGGCCAGCAACCCCAGTAAGAGAAAGTCCGATATCGCTACCCAAAGCTTTTCTAACACCCGCGGCCATTTCTTTAGCGGCTGCCTCACTCACAACAATTTCATTGGTGATTCCGAGAACGTCATATTTAACTTCACTTGCGTAGCTGACAACAGCCCCTCGAAACACATCACTTGCGCCAGGCACAGCAGTCAGTCGACCAGATACCAGACCACCAGTAACCGATTCAGCAACCGCGAGAGTGAGATTTTTTTTGCGCAAGATATCTAGAACGACAGACTCCATTGTTTCGGCATCTACACCGAACACGATGTCACCAACTTCACTTCTAACTTTTGCATCCCAAACATCAATCAAATTCATCGCATCTTGCTGAGTATTCGCTTTTGCAGTGAGCCGAACTTTGATTCCTTCCCAGCCGCTTGCCAAAAACGCCAACGTCGGATTACCGACTTTCTCAAGTTCGCTGATCACTCCAACGAGTCGCTCATTGAGCCCACTTTCACTATCGCCCCACGTTCTCAACACGCGACTTTTAATTACTGATGCTTCGCCACTTCGAGCTAACAAATCAGGCAATATCGCTCGCTCAAACATTTCGTAAAGTTCAAATGGCACACCAGGCACGGCATACATAACTTTGTCACCGACTGGGCAAATCAAACCTGGCGCTGTGCCTCGACGTTGCTCAATTATCTTTGCTCCGCGTGGCACCATCGCTTGACGCAAATTATTCTCAGGCATTCGACGATTACGTGCAGTAAACATCTGCTCGATCACTAAGGCAACTTCGTCATTCATTTCTAACTCAACGCCCATTATTTCTGCAATTGCTTCGCGAGTAATATCGTCATGAGTTGGCCCAAGCCCACCACAAATAATTACAGCATCTGTTTGCTCGAGAGTTGAACGCAATGTAGAGACAATGCGGCCAAGATTGTCGCCAACTTTGACTTGAAATAGTGAGTCAATTCCGGCAGCGGCTAGTTGCTCACCCAACCACGAAGAGTTGGTATCAACAATTTGTCCTAACAAAAGTTCTGTGCCAATAGCAACAACACTGCAACGCATTATTTCTTTACCCGTCGCAAAATCATGCCCGGCTTAAACGCGCGGACCGCATACTGTGCCCCACTGACGATTGTTAACACCACAGCCAACCACAGCGTTATCTTCCATGCGTATGTCATATCGCGCGCACTAAACGGTGCGAGTGCAAACCCGACCGATACTTGTTGACTAAGAGTTTTAACTTTGGCGATTCGACTCGCTGGCACTGAGACGCCTTTTGCCCCGACTACGACGCGATAGACGCTGACGATTACTTCACGAATAGCAATAATCACGACTGGCCAAATCGAAAACATTCCACGATTGACGAGTGTAAACATCGCACCGAGAACGAGCACTTTGTCGGCGAGCGGGTCAAGAAACGCACCACTCTTTGTTGCACCATGACGGCGCGCTAAATATCCGTCAAGAACGTCACTGACGCACAACCCAAACCATAACCAGGCAGCAAGCCAAGAACCTGTGTTGTCAAGTGACACGACAGTAAACAGAAGTGGTGAAACCAAGATTCGCGAAACAGTAACCGCATTCGCCCAAGTTGCTAATGCATTTGGATCTACGGGCATGATCTACCTACTCGCCGCATCTGGCGCGGCGCCAACTGCCAAAAGATCTGGCCCAAGAGCATCAGCGATTTCGACTTGTACAAAACTTCCCACGCTTAGAGTCTCGCTGACATGAATTACTCCGTCAATTTCTGGGGCTTCTCGATGACTTCTACCGACACCCGTTGAATCTACGAGAACTTCTAGTGTCTCACCAATCAAGTCGTCCCGACTGCGCGCCGTAATCGCGTCTTGCATTTCGCGTAATTCACCGAGACGCTCGTTCATTAGTGATTTGTCTACATGGTCGGGCAAGTTCAAGGCATAAGTGCCCTCTTCTGGGCTAAATCCAAAAAATCCGCACCAATCAAGTTGCGCATCTTCAATAAACGCGAGTAGCTCGTCGTGATCTTCTTCGGTTTCGCCCGGATAGCCAACAATAAAATTACTCCGCATCGCCGCCTCTGGCTCGCGCTTACGAATATCCTCAATGCGATTCAAAAACCGCGTACCGTCACCCCATCGGCGCATCCGGCGCAAGTGCGGTTTAGAAACGTGCTGCAACGAAAGATCAAAATATGGCACGCCGGTTGCACAAATCGCGTCGATCAAAGCATCACTTAAATCGCTTGGGTATAAGTAGAGCAGCCTCGTGCGTTGCACTTTGCTGGCAACACGATTGACTAATTCAACTATTGAGCCTGCGCCAAGTTCGTCGGGTCGATCTTTTCCATAACTTGCGAGGTCTTGGGCAACCAAAACAATTTCTTTGGCACCAAGTTGATCAACCTCGGCAAGAATCGATTCAACATCACGGCTGCGTTGCGGACCACGAAAACTCGGAATCGCACAAAATCCACAATTTCGATCGCAACCTTCGGCGATCTTTATATACGCCCAAGGCGAACTCGACTTTGGTCGCGGTAAATTCAGCAAATCAAACGCAGGTACCTGCTCGCCAGAAACCGCCAACGATTTTTTTGTGAGTGTTATCGGCACTCCAAAACCTGCGATGTGGTCGGCCTCAGGCAAAGATTCTGCAAGTTCAGAGCCGTACCGTTCAGCCATGCAACCTGTAACAACGACACGTGCGCCATCTTTGCGCTGTTTTGAAAGCGCCAACACGGTGTCAATTGATTCTCTTCGCGCGTCTTCGATAAACGCACAGGTATTAACGACGACAAGATCAGCCAGACTCGCATCATCAGTTCGCTCAAGGCCATCAAGCATCAACGTGCCGATTATTTTGTCTGAATCAACATCATTCTTTGGACAACCAAGCGACTCAAGATAAAAACGCTGT
>JBILAG010000152.1:0-2702 GCA_044354345.1 Ilumatobacteraceae bacterium
AATAAAACGGGGACATCAGTAATTTTAGGTGCACCCTCGGGTTCACCTTCACGCGTTTGGACATCGCCGAGCGGTTTGACAGTGGGTGAAGTTGGTTCGATAGTTGTTGCAAATACGACTTCGCTTGACACAACAATTCGAGTTTCTACTATCGGACCTGCCGGTGCAGCGCCGATTGTCGGGCTTGAGCAAGTTGTGCTCAAAGCAGCATCCGTAATTTCAATAGCGATTCCGCCATCTATTGCCCAGTTGCAAATTTTGATTGAGTCTGAAACCGAAGTAGTTGTTCAACGCGAGTTCTCGCGAGGACATCAGCTTTATGGATTAAGCGGAGTCCTTGCATTGCCTTATCGCTCGCAACAAGTTGCAACGAGTAAATAATGGAAAAAATTATTGCTTCAATAATTTTAATATTCGCAGCGACACTAAGTTTCTTTGTCCGAAGGCGCAAGCCGGATGCTCCATCGCAAACTTCTCACACTGTGCCGCAACAACTTAGTCGAGAAGATTTTTCATCCGCAGAAAAACCGTGGTTACTTGCTGTATTTACATCATCAACTTGTGATGCATGTCAAGATGTTGCAACTAAAGCAAGAGTTCTCGAAAGTCACGAGGTTGCTGTTCAAGTAATTGACTTTCAAGAAATGTCAGACTTGCACGCCCGTTATTCAATTGACGCAGTGCCGACAACAGTTATCGCCGACAATCGCGGAGTGGTGCAATATGGGGTACTCGGGCCAGTAACCGCAACAGATTTATGGGCAGCGATGGCTCGCTGTCGTGACCCGAAAAGTTCAACAGAGCTTTGCTAACTAATTTAAAATAGTTTTTAATCTAATTCTGTTCTGGTTTTTCGCTTGACTTGATTGCTCCTGGCGATGGCTCAACTATTTGAGGTCGACCTAAGCCCTGTTGCACAAGTTTTGCAACTGTTGCTCCGTCGATTGTCTCTTGTTCAAGCAGTGCTTGTGCAACAAGGTCTAATCCAGAGCGGTTTTTTTCAATTAGAACTTTTGCCCGATTTTCTTGTTCGCGCAGAATTAGACCAATTTCTGAATCGATCATTCGTGCAGTTTCATCTGAGTACTCACGCCCACTTGTCATTAAGTCTTCACCAAGGAACACTTGTTGCTGACCACTCCACGCCATTGGACCAACCGCATCGCTCATTCCCCATTCGCGAACCATGCGGCGCGCGATTGAAGTTGCTTGTTCAAGATCGTTGGCGGCCCCGCTATTGAGATGGCCAAACACGATCATTTCTGCGACACGACCGCCCATTGCTTTGCAGATCATGTCTTGAAAGTATTCGCGCGAATACGTGTGGCGCTCTTCTGGAAGCGACCAGGTGATTCCGAGAGCCATTCCACGAGGCAAAATTGTCACTTTATGTAGTGGATCGCTATTCGGTAAAACGGTGGCCAACACGGCATGCCCGCCTTCGTGATAAGCAGTTGCGCGCTTTTCTTCGGCATTGAGAATCAGACTCTCTCTGCGCGCACCCATGATCACACGATCTCGAGCATTTTCAAAATCGATGTGCTCAATTATTTTTGAACCGCGGCGCACAGCGAGCAGCGCCGCTTCATTGATCAGGTTTGCAAGGTCTGCGCCACTCATGCCCGGTGTTGCCTTGGCCATTGTTTCAAGAACGACGTCAGAGCCCATCCGTTTGCCTTTTGAATGAACATTTAGAATTGCTAAACGCTCTTCGTATTCGGGCAATGGCATTGTTACTTGGCGGTCAAATCGACCAGGGCGAAGTAGCGCAGCATCTAAAATGTCAGGACGGTTGGTTGCGGCCATCACGATTACGCCTTCAGTCGTTTCAAAACCATCCATTTCGGCGAGCAACTGATTAAGTGTTTGCTCTCTCTCGTCATGACCGCCGCCCAGACCTGCGCCGCGCTTGCGACCAATTGAATCGATCTCGTCAACAAAAATAATTGCCCGTCCCATTTTTCGTGCTTGTTGAAAAAGGTCGCGCACGCGGCTTGCACCAACGCCAACGAACATCTCCATGAAGTCTGAACCGGTTACAGATAAAAAGCCAACACCAGCTTCGCCGGCAACTGCTCGGGCAAACAAAGTTTTACCTGTACCTGGAGGGCCAACTAGCAGCACGCCTTTTGGCACTCGAGCACCTATTTCTTTGAAACTTTCAGGCATCTTCAAGAAATCGACAACTTCTTTAATCTCTTGCTTCACGCCGTCGTACCCAGCAACGTCAGCAAAAGTTGTCGCTGGTTTATCTGCGTTGTAATTTTTTGCTCGACTGCGACCAATTGACATGATGCTGCCTGCTTGACCCATTGCACGTTTTTGCATCCAAAAGAAAAAACCCATAATTAGGATGAAAGGCAATAACAGCGGAATCAAACTCGTGAAAAAGTTGCCCTGCGGAGTTGAGTAGTCGTAATCGACACCCTTTTCTTTTAACAAAGTTTCGTCACTGTCTGAAAGGGCGACCGCACCAGTCGTCGTGAATTCGCCTCCGTCTTTAAGCTTTCCACTGATCACGTTTGAAAGATTGTTGATCTCGATACTTGAAACTTGGTTTTCTTTGACTCGAACCAAGAACTCGGTGTAACTGAGCTTGACTGCTTGTGAAGCTGGCCAAATTCGAGGACCCGCGATAAGTAGAACAACAACGGCGACTATCGCCCATGTCGCCCAGCGTGGCATACCTGACTTTTCGCCGT
>JBILAG010000075.1:0-9679 GCA_044354345.1 Ilumatobacteraceae bacterium
TGGATCGTCGTTTTTTTTCAGGGATTGTGGCGATAACCGAATCTTCAATCAATGTGTAATCAGAGCGAAGTCGAACAGTTGCGTTCGCGCCGTCTGTGGTTTCGCCAGTGCCGGTCGACCCCGGAAAATCAACTGCATTGATGATGTTACGCAACGACGACTTGTTGACCTCTTCAGTGGATGAAATGAACGGCGGTCGAGCAATTTCGCCGGTGACTTCAACGGGGTTGACATCAATGAACTTTGATCGCGATTTTGAACTATCAATATTTTTTGAGTCACCGTTTAGATTATCTTTTTGGTTGAAGCCAGTCATTGTTATTCGTCGCCTTCGCTCTCTGCAGTGATGTTATCTACTGCTTTTCTAATTGCTTTCTTGCGTGCTCGAGAACCCATCGCCGAAAGTTCGTCGAGATGCGCTGCAATTCGCTTGGCGACTTCACTTTCAAAATCTTTTTCAGTTCGGTCCAGCGCTTTGGCACGCTCTGTTAATTCTTCATCGAACCTAATTAGTTCATCTCGCTCTTTTTGAAATGCCGAAATCTTGTCTTCAAGGCCATTTAGGGCCAGTTGAGCGTCAAGTTCTTTCTCTTGAATCTCAATTACCTTCGCCCTAACTTGATCAAACTGTTGTTGTGCGGCTGCGCGACGTTGTTCAAATTCTGCCGCCAGTTCTCTTGACTCATCGATTGTCGAACGAATCAAATCGGTTTCTTTTGAAATTCTCGCTTTTGCTCCCTCAATTTCGGCGAGTTCAACCGTCAAAAAGTCGCGTGAAATACGCAAAATTTCAACTTGCGGATCTTTGCCCGAGTCAGCAAGTTTCGCTAGTTCTGCATGAATTACGGTTCTCTCAGTACGGGCGCGTTCAAGAGTTGCGAGTACTTCTCGCTGCATTTGTTGCATCGTCTCTAGTTCACGCTGCAATACCAAAGAGCGTGCTGTCAATGTTTCTTCATATTCTGCGGTCTCTTTAGCCTTCTCGGCGCGCTGAATATCAAGTCGAATCAGTTCTTGTTTGCGATTTGCAACTTCATTTTTAACTTCATTTAATATCTGTTGAGAGTTAGTTGTTTCGGCAACTAACTCGTTCAATCGCGCGTGGGCAGCCTCGGCAAGGCGAATTGCTTCGTCTGACAATGAGCGTTGATGTGATGCATCAATTTCGGCTCGAGTCAAAGCCGACTGAATTTGCTCGGCGCGGGCTATTTGGATGGTCATTTCATCTCTAATAACTTGCAGTGATGCGCGCTCGTTAACCAGTGTTTCGGTCAGTGAAGCATGGTGCTTCATTAAATATTCGATCTCTCGTCGAAGCGCGTCAGCTTGATCTGACATAACTGCAACGTTTCCACGTTGAGTCGTTAGATCGGTTTCGACTGCGAATAACTCGTGTGATTGAACAGCCATCTGAAGTCCAATTTTCTCGACGTCTTCGCGCTTTGAAACTAGCGAGGCATTAGATGTGAGTAAATTTTGCTGTGATTGACGAAGTTCATCTGCAAGATCAGTGAGCGAATCTTTAGCCATATCAATTTCGGCTATCAGATAGTTTTTTTCGGTCGGCAAATCAACCGCAGACATATTGCCACCCTCATGAGCCTTCGATATCGGCGTCATTGAGAAATTGTTCTTCGCAAGATCAACTGATCCATCGGTTGAAATACCGAAACCAAGCACACGCGACGACGAAATATGTTCGCTGTCAAGCATCGTTCGCAGATCGCTTGCGCCTTGCGCTGCATCGCCGACGAGAACGAGAGTCCCTACGAGATTTGCCGACTCGGCAGCATGTCGAAACACCAACCGACCAGATGCTTGCCAAATGTTCAAAGTCGCCGGTGAACTATCTTCAAGTTCTACACACATCCACCATCTGAAACTTTTTTCAGCAATACCACTTGCCGAAATTGCCTTCATCGGAAGTCTTATGTCTGAAAACAGCTTGCGCATCTCACGCTCTGAAGTGACATGGTCTGGCACGCAAGAATTTACGATGACTAAGTCAACTATTTCGACTGACTCCATCGAAGTAATCTTCTCAACAAGATTCTTGGTTGAACCAGATTGCGGCGACCAGTCAATTAAAACTGAATCTTCCGAACGATGCGGCCGAAGCTTTTTGAGCTCATCCATCAACACCGAACTATTACCAAGAACAATCAGACGATTGTCTGCAAAATTTGGGTTTCGTACTTGAGATTTCCCGTTTTCTGGTTCTGGGCCAGGTACTCCAAGTAGGCGATTTAAACTCATTTGTCTATTTTAGTGAGCCTAATCCCAAGTCTTTCGCGCCAAGCGGCGACCGTCCAACGGGTTACGTTGAGTTTTCGAGCGGCTGCCGAGTTTGAAACACCCTGCAGCGCAACTAGCTGAATCAAAAGAGATTGATAACGGCGCAAACGGCTGGGCAAAACCCCAGATTTTAAAAGCAATGGAATAGCAACTTCGGCTGTCATCTTGTTGATCGCGAGTAGTTCAACAATGCCTATCTTGGCAAGTTCTTCCGCGCTCGTAACAAACGATGGATTCAAACTTTTCGAAAGCCAACTTTTTCGCTTTTCTTGATTGGCACACGGTGAGCAAAGTTTCTCTAAATTGTGACCGGCCAAGAAGCATGCGCACTTTTCACACTTTCTCTCGACTAGTTTCGGCGTCACTAGCCGCGACGGGTGGGCATTCATTTCAAACTTCTACTGATGCATCTTGAGAATACAGTTCGGCAAAAATTTCAGCCGTGTCAAAATCGTCAACTGCATTCATCAAACTCAAAATATAAGGCTGAAGTTGTTTTTCGAGTCTTGCTGGCAAAATATTGGCGCGCGGCAGACTCATCCACTCAATGACCAGATTTCGAATATCCTCAGGAAGTTCATTTTCGAGCCAGTTTTTTATTTTCTGCTTGACCATCTGTTGCTCAACTTCATCTTCAACCGATAACTGTTCGCTCAACGAGTCGGGAACGATCGAAACCTCTCGCGGGTGCCAACTTACGAGCAACTCGTTTGCTAGTTGTGTCTGGCCTTCTGCAATTACTAGTGCAATTCGTTCGCGATCTTGAATTGTGATTGGGCTCTGTTGCTTTGTTTCTTCGGCAATACATGCGTTGCGAAACTGTCTTCGCAGAACTCTTTGCTGGCGTGATAAATAGTCTTCGTCTCGTGCAGCTTCTTGAGCAGAGTGTCGAACTAGCGAGCCAAGATACATCGGCCATTTATCAATCTGCTGCCAATCAATTTTTGCCACTGCCTTAAACGCCGCTTCGTGCATATGGCTCGAGACATTTGCCGGATCGGCATTAACTGGGATACGCCGAATATTTGCACTGACTTGTTGGCGTACCCAAGGCAACACCAAAGTCAATAATTCATCTTTTAACACCTGCTCGTTCTCGCCATTTTTCAACCGCGCAGACAATGGCATCAGCACCGATGGCACAAAATCCTCGGAATTCGGGTCAATATCCATGGCTTTCTCAATCTTAAACGAGTTTTTCTTACTGAGATGGCTATCTATGTATCTGACATTTACATGTGACAAATGCACTTGAACAGCAATTTTTGAACGAGTTCTGTGTTTTCATGGGTGAGCACCGTCGGCTGACCAAACAGTCTAAAATCGTGTCTGAAAGCAGGTATCCGTTGTTATTGAAAATCGCTGAAGGAGCCATTGCCAATCACGACCGCCGATTTTTAGCGGCGATTATGGCTGTAGTTGGCCTAATGCTCGGAAGTTTCGCGACTGTTTTAATTCATCGCTTACCGCGCAAAGAAAAATTCGTCAAGGGCCGATCACAGTGCCCATCTTGCAAAGAACCACTTGCGCCGATTGATCTGATTCCGGTTTTTACTTGGTTATTTTTACTCGGGCGCTGCCGACATTGCAAAGTACGAATTTCGTTCAAGTATCCGCTAATTGAACTGACATCTTGCTTAATCGCTGTGAGTGTAATTAACCAGCACGGTGCGTCGATTGCCTCGGTCGTTCTTGCTATTTCTTGCATCGGTCTTGCAATCACGGCGACAATCGATGCATTAACGCGGCGGCTTCCGAATCGGGCAATAATCACAATCGCAATTTTTGAATTAATTGGATTTTTTGCCGATGCGGTTGTAAACGACTCGTGGCAAGACTTTAAGCGCGCAGCGCTTGTCGCAATTCTCGCAACAGGTGTTGCACTAGTTTTTTACTTTGTTTCGCGTGGCGGACTTGGTGAAGGCGACGTCAAATTCGCGCCGATTGTTTGGCTTCCACTTGGCTGGTTGGGTTGGGGCGCCGCATTTGGCGCATATTTAATCGCCGCAGTTATTGCAGTGCTATGGACTGTCGTCTTTGGCATTATGCAGCGCCGCATTCGCAAAGTTTCGATTCCACTTGGGCCAGCGCTCGCACTTGGTGCGATAATCACAATTATCGCTGACTTCAGTTGGAAAGCCGGAGTATGAATTGAGATGCGTGAGGCGCAAACAACTTCGCTCTGAGCACGGCTTCGCAATGATCGAAGCAGTAATTGCGATGGGCCTCGTCGGCCTTGCCTCGCTAGGTTTGCTCACTGTAACTTTTGCAATGTCATCGCAAGCCAGACTTTCGAAAGATGCGATTAATGCGCGATTAGCCGCAGAACAAATTGCAGAAAATGCATCAGTTTATGGATGTGGCCTTCAGACTGGTGCCGAAGTTTCGACTGTGATCGTCGCAACAAAAACCAGATGCAACACAGCCCTTGCTTTAGATAACGCAAACGTGATTCTTGGTGATGTTTCAACTTCGGTGACGCGCAAAAATGTTGTCTACTCAGCAACTGTTCGTAATAGTTGGCTACCAGGGCCAGGCGCCGATGGCTTGTCAGCCGTTACATGCGCGAATCTGCAAACACCAACATCACCTGCGACATTTGCAACGATGACGCCAACTGCTATCAAAAGAATCACAACCGTGACTTGGAAGTTCGGTATCGCTGATGGCAGCACAAGCGACAAGTCATATTCTTTGACAAAATACGAGTCGGTGCCGCCCGACGCTGCTGCATATTCAACAAGTTTTGGCAGATTGATTGTCACTGGTATGACCGCGACACAGGCAGTTGATTTGCAGGCAATCAACAACACGTCATATAAGTTGCGCCGCTATGCAACAATTTTCAGCGGTGATACTGCTGGCACCGCAGGCTGTGCTTGGTTCGCGTACTTGCCAACCGGCTCTTATAAAGCAGCAAAACTCAACGCATCATTTGGTGGGTCATCGAATATTTCGATCACCAATGGCGCGACAACTCAAATCGCTTATAGCGCACTGCCGTGATGCAACAGCCGACAATAGTTAAAATTGCTCGTAGCGAGCGCGGTTCGGTCGGTTTAGTAGACATCGCTGTAGCGATGATGATCACTGGGATACTCACGGTTGTACTGATGGGCGTGATCTCGTCGGCGTATTCAACGACATCAATGATCACTGATCGTGCCGACTTTATGGAGCAAAATACGAAAATCGGCGATCGGCTTCGCGCTGCATTATCGGGAGCATCTCTACAAGGAAGTTGCATTGACCGAATCAATCCCGCTTCGGCAGTAACTGTGAGCAACTGTCGACATCTCACCGAAAGCACTGCTGTGATCGTCTCAGGCACGTCCAAAAAAGTTTGTGTTTTGGCTCGCCAGTCGCAAGGCCTTGACACAGTTACAGGTTCACCAAGTACACCAGTTTTATTATTAGCCCAAGACTCAACCTGTGTTGAATTGGATAGCGATGGGATTCTCAAAAAAACTCGAGTGAAAGCTGGCAGCACCGAATACGCCTCTAACAGCTGGACAAGCAGCGCAGTGCAAAACGAATTCATCACGTCGTTGGCAGATGATTCGGTGTTCACCTACTACGACGCAAGCGGCACAGCGCTAACAATTTCAACTGCACTTACAAGTGACCAAATAAAACTCGTGCGCAGAATCAAGTTCACAACAACTCTCACGGCAAAAAATGAACGCGCAAGTGAAAAAGTTTCATATGAGTTTGCTGTAGGCGCAGGTCGCTTCGTCTCAGAACAAAAATGGGATGGCAAATAGTGCAAATTACGAGCCGTATTAAGCGTGATAGACAATCGGGTCAAGCGATGATGTTCACGATTGTGGCACTTGCTGTGACTTCAGCGATTGGGCTAGTTGCAATTACTGCAGTTATCCGCAGTTTGGCAACCGAGGGCAAACTGCAACGCCAGGCTGTTGTTGAACGGTTGGCTGAGTCTGCGTCAGAAGAAGTTTTTGGTCGGTTGGCGAAATCTGTTTCAAGTTTGAGTGCGGTTACTTCGCACCCTGGCTATTCGACGGGTACTGATGTGGGTACTGCATCAAGTGTCTGGGTTCGTTACGGCACAGACGGCCAAGTTGTGACATGCACTTTGGGTACTCAGGCATGTTTCACTGTTCGCCTAGCGACACATGGCTTCACGACTGCAGGTGTCGCAACTGCCGATATTGATATGGCGACAAGTGCTGTGATTCAAGTTACTGCCCGACAATGTCGCGACACGATTACTTCTGCACAAGTGGTTGCGCGTTCGGCAAGTTCGGCTGACTCAAAAGCATCATGTGTTTACGCGCGTCGCCAAACGACAATTCGCTCTCGACTGTTTTCTGATCATGTGGTTTGGGTAAACACGATGGCTAATACAAAATTTGCATCAAGTGACTCGATCGCAGGTTCAATTCACCTTGGCACAACTAACGAATCGTTTACTTATTGCGGCACGCCAACTATTGCTAAAGACACTTCTGTTACCCCCAATGTGTCGTATCGAATTGAAACACTGGCGAGCACCGCAGTTGCAGTTGCGGGCAGTTGTACATCTACTGGTAGCCAAGTTGTTAGTGCTTCAACCGTTGTTAGTTCTGATGCGCTGGCTCTGCCAGTTGTTAGCGCGACCGACTATGCATCAATTGCGAATGCAACAATCAGCACAGCAGTTACGTCTCCGGCGGCAATCGTGCTCTCTGGCGGCAACTACACACTCAACGGTGGCTCATCTACTGCAATACCGAGCAGTGGCGTGTTGTATGTAAGCGGCCCGGCAACAATTAGTCAAACCACAAGTTTGACCGGCAAGTTGACGATCGCGGCGTCGGGCGACATTGCAATCACTTCAAGTTTGCAACTCACTTCGCAAGTTGATGACATGCTGAGCATCGTTTCAACAGCGGGAAACATCAACATCGGTTTTAGTGCAGCGCCAAGAACAATTGAAGCCTTGTTGCTCGCCCCATCATTAACTGCAGGTCAAGGCATTGTTCAGACCGCTTCGACAGATTTGTCAAGCGCACCTGCTTATCCGCTTTATCTTTACGGTGCGATCGTGGCAAGAGAACTTGGCGCGTTGGGCACAATTAATGCGACCACTGGTGCCACTACTGCTGGCTACAGCAAATCGTTCACATACGACCCGCGACTTGCAACATCTCAGCCACCGTTTGCACTGTCTCAAGTTCGTGGACGATGGATACGTCTGGCGGCGACAACTGTTTCACCGTTCACGCCTGGCATCTCAGGTATCGCCACAACAACAACTGCTGCCAACACAGCGCCAACAGTTACTTTCACCTCACCCGCCACCCCAACAGTTTCACGAACACTTTCATACACGGTGACATTTAACAAGCGCATCTCTGGGCTCGCTTCAAGTGATTTCTCAAACGCAGGCACGGCGACCTCGTGCACATTTTCTATACCAAACTCTTACGGCATCACATTCACACTGACTGTCGTATGCAGTTCAGACGGCACAGTAATTGTGCGACTCGCAGCAAGCAGCGTCATCGACAACCTCGGCTTAACTGGCCCAAGTTCGACAAGCGACGCATCAACCGTGACGATTTCAAGCGTGGCGACTGCGCTGGCAATGGAAACTCAACCTGTGGGTGGCGAGTCTCCAACCACTTTCAGCACAGACCCGAAAATCAAACTTGTTAACTCTTCGGGTGATTTAGTCACTACTACTGGCACAACAATCACGGTCACGGCGTCAGGCGGAACCTTAACCGGCACAACTTCAATGACAACAACAGGTGGCTACGCAGAGTTCACAAACCTGACGCTCACAGCAGTCGCCGGCACCTACACACTCACTTTTGCAAGCACCGGCCTGACATCTGTGACTTCTGCGAGTGTCACAGTGACGGTCACGGCTGCCGCAGTTACCGCACCGACCTCAACTTGTGTAACAACCAACACAACAACAGCTCTTTCGGGAATCTCAGTTGGTGGCCTTGCAGATGGCAGCACATATCTAGTGTCAGTTGCATTGCTGAATGCACCAACCGGTAGCGGACTACAAATAACTTCTAACAGCGGAGTAGCAGCCAAGTTTGGGTACAGCGTTGCGATCAACACAAATTTCACCTCAACAGTATTTACTGGCACGCTTGCCAACGTAAATGCCGTACTCGCAACTTTAAGATATGTCAGTGGTTCTACAAATGTCAGTTCAACTTCAGTAAAAGTCACCGCCTCGTTAGAGAATGCAAGTTATGTTTTGAACGCAGACAACGGTCACTTTTACTATCTGAACACAACCCTACTTAATTACGACACAGCAACAACTGGCGCTCGTGATGCCGCAAAAGCAATGAGCTACCAAGGTCAGACAGGTTACGTAGCGACAATTACTTCAACTCAAGAAAACAGCTTTATCAGTAACAACATTGCATCGGCTACAAATATTTGGATTGGTGCAACTGACAACCTAGTTGAAGGCACTTGGAGGTGGGATACCAATGGTGGCTCACCCGAAGCAGGCAAACGATTTTGGACTGGAACATCAACTGGCTCTAGATACACGGCAGATGGCATCAATTTCGCGAGTTGGTCGAGCGGCGAGCCTAATAATTCTGGAAACGAAGACTACGCGTTAACAAACTGGGGCGGCATAGGAAATGCGACTTGGAATGACTGTCCAGCGACTGGTTGTGGAGAGGGTCGCCAGTCGGTTGTCGAGTTCGGCACAAATGCAGCTGACAATGGCTTCGCCACCGGCGCAACAACCTACAGTTACGCGAATATTACCTTGTGCGGCCCCGCTACAAAACTTTCGACTACAACAGCGGCCGCTGGCTCGGTCTCAAGTAATGCATTTACAACTCAACCGGTTATCACAATTCAAGACGTTTCAAGCAATACTGTGACTAACTCAGCTGCAACAGTTACCGCCTCGGTCAGCAGTGGCACGCTTATCGGCACAACAACTGCAACCGCAGTAAATGGTGTTGCCACATTTTCAAATCTTGGCATCACAGCTAGTGCAGGCACCTACACGATTACTTATTCTTCTGGGTCTTTAACGACCACATCACATTCCATTACAGTTACTGCTCAGTGTGCCGCTGGTGGGACGTGCATAGTTGGTGACACCGGCCCAGGCGGTGGAGTTGTGTTCTATGTTCAAGCCTCTGGAGGTACTTTCACTTCAACAGGCTCAGACTGCGCTACGGCTTGTAGATATTTAGAGGTCACCACCAGTCAGCAATCGACGAGCAGCCCATATGCAACCACTGCCGCGTTCTGCTACGCCGCTGGGTCTGATTCGGGAACTTCAAATTGCCAATCAAACAGCATCTACCCAAACTCTGCCGGTCAAGCCGCGTCGCGCACTGCAGCAGAGGCAATCGGTATGGGTATGGCAAATACAAACCAAATA